>CASEPS010000009.1 GCA_949289855.1 uncultured Erysipelotrichaceae bacterium | reverse complement strand
TGCAGGAAATAGACATCTCCAAAATCAAGAAGCAGCTTTTCTTTCTTGCGCCTGTCTCTTTTCAGTTCAGAACTGTATTTCTCATCAGCCTTTCCATAAACGCCAGAAACAGGATCGTATGTGAAGATGCCTCGTTCACGTGAATAAAAGACGTTGTTATCCTTGTCAATAACCCGGCCAATATGGACCTGGTCTTTCTTGACAACCTTCTTTCCAATACGTACAGATCTACCCATAGTCTTGGCGTAAAGGATACCATTTTTAGAGAAATAAGAGAGCATAGGACCACCAGTAGTTACACCTTTTTAGAAGTATAACCACATTATATCAAATTCCTTGATGCCATGCAATACCAGAACAAAGAAAAACCGCATAAATATGCGGAATTCTGAAGTTCATAACACCATCACAACTAGCGGTAGTTAGAAACAATATGCAGGAATTCAAGATAATATGCGGGAGATTTAAGTGAGTATGGATGAAAATAGCATAACTATAATTCCTGGTAATGAAGTACATATCCTTGTGACTGAAGAAGATAAAACAGGAGATGATATACTTGCCATGAGCGATTTCTTTAGTGATTATGTGCATCAACTTACAAATGCTGTTAGAAACAATTCGGTAACACAATTTGTTCAGAATATCCCTTTACTGACATTGAGATCATTGGTGAAGTTATTCAAAGAGCGGAGGTCATTTCACGGGGATCTGTTCAATTGTTACCCGACTTTGATAGTCTTCCAAAAGATATTCGTCAAAAAATTAAACATTAAAACTGATTTATATTAGCCAACGTATTATTCAAACAGTTCCTAATTTGTATCCGTCTCTATGAATGACATGCGCTGTTTAATGCAGTGCATGTTTTCATTTGTGTGAAAGAAAACCTTGTATAACCATACAGGTCATACAGGGAAGTGAATCAGTTACTGGATTGTGTTGGGATGAAGACACGGATTGCATCCGCAAGTGAATGCAGGTTTCTTGTCTGGATGAGTACTTTGCCTGATCCATGGAATTCATTGACAAGACCTTCACCAGTTGTGAAACCGATCATACCGCTGGCTGCCTGGATGTTGTAATCCAGTGTGCTGTCCCAGGCAACAACATGTTCATTATCAATGCGGAGTGGTCTGTCCGGGGTGACTTCCAATTCTAAAAGGTCACCAAATGCATTGACAAGAACGTCACCTTCACCATCTGTTTCCATGACAAAGATGCCACCAGTTCCTCCAAAGAATGCCTTGCCTACATCCTGAGATTTCATGTTGTAGACAACTGTTTCATCACAGGCAAGGAATGCGCCTGTATTAAGACGGTATTGTCTGCCAAATGATACTTTGAGGCAGGCAATTTTGCCTGGAATTGCAGGAGCGATGCCGATGAATGCTTCACCACGACCACCAGTCGCATGGGTGATGAAGAAGCTTTCACCACTGGTAATGGATCTGCCAATAGCACCAAGGAATCCGCCAATTCCTTTCTTTGAACTGTTCATTTTGCCTTCCATTTCAACATTGGAAGAGTAAGCCATACTGCCATTTTCAATTTTGACCTGACCACCATCAGAGAGATCCACATGGATCAATGGGCAGTCAGAATCCCCAAGAACTTTGAAATTCATACATGTATTTCCTTTCTGTTTCAATTCTAACAGAAATGTCTTGGCATAACCAATAGAGAGCTATAGGGAACTGGTATTTTGAGTAGTGGATTACGGTGCTAAAATGAAATTGGAAATTGAAAGAGTACAGGAGGACAGGTATGACAAAGATTCTCGTTGTGTATTTTTCAGCAAGTGGTGTCACAAGACGCGCTGCTAAAGAAATAGCAGATGCCGTACATGGTGAGTTGTTCGAAATTGAACCGGTGGATTTGTACATGGATGAAGACCTTGACTGGACAGACAAGCACAGCCGCTCCACACTGGAAATGCAGGATGCAACAAGCCGCCCGGCAATGAAGCATGTTGTCAAAAACATGGAAGACTATGACACGGTCTTTGTTGGTTTCCCTATCTGGTGGGGTGTAGAACCAAGAATTGTGGATACGTTCTTTGATTCTTGTGACTTTCATGGCAAGACAATGATTGCCTTTGGCACATCTGGTGGCAGTGGTATGACCAAAGCTGATGAAAGTGTAAAACAACATTGTCCATCTGGTAACTGGAAGAAAGGTGCCATCGTGAACCGCAATGCCGGCAAGTGGGCAAAGGCACAATTATAAGAGGAGGCAACTATGGAATATCGCATTCATCCAAAAACAGGTCAGAAGATCAGTATCATCGGATTTGGTACAGGTCCTCTTTGTGATGCGAAGGAAGAAGATGCTGTAAAGGCACTGGAATATGCTGTGGAACATGGCATCAATTACTTTGACTTTGCGACTTCTGGTGCAAAGACATTTACCTATGCAGGTAAGGCACTTGCTTCTGTAAGAGATAAACTCATCTATCAGGTTCACTTTGGGGCAGACTATACAACTGGTGAATATGGCTGGACTACAAACCTGGACAAGATCAAAGAACAGGTTGACTGGCAATTGAAAGAGTTGCGCACAGACTATATCGACTTTGGTTTCATTCACTGCCTTGATGAACTTTCTGACTGGGAAAGCTATCAGAAAAGCGGTGCGCTCGAGTATCTTCTGGAAATGAAGAAGGAAGGTGTAGTCAGACACATTGGTCTCAGTTCTCATACACCAGAACTGGCGAATGCAGTACTGGATACAGGACTTGTAGACCAGCTGATGTTTTCCATCAATCCTGCCTATGACTACCACCATGGTGAATTTGCCAATGGCAGTGCGGAAGAAAGGATGGCTTTGTATAAACGATGTGAAGCAGAAGGTATTGGCATTTCAGTCATGAAGCCATATTCTGCCGGGCAGTTATTGAGTGACAAGACTTCACCATTTGGCAAAGCTTTGACAAAGGTACAGTGCATCCATTATGCACTGGACAAGCCGGGTGTACTGACTGTACTGCCAGGTTCCAACAGTATTGCGGATGTCAAAGAAGCACTGGCTTACCTTGACGCAGCAGACGCAGAAAAGGATTACTCCATTCTTGGTACATTTACCCCAAATGAAGCAAAGGGTACATGTGTCTACTGCAACCATTGTGCACCATGTCCGATGGGATTAAACATTGGCCTTATCAACAAATTCTATGACCTTGCCAATGTTGGTGATCCAATGGCAAAAGAACATTATGAAGCACTGGATAAGCATGCTGCGGATTGTGTAGGATGTGGACATTGTGATGGACGTTGTCCATTCAGAGTTCACCAGAGTGAAAGAATGAAGGAAATTGCTGCTTATTTTGGCAGGTGAGGAAGACCGCAATGCGGTCTTTTCATTTGCACTTTTTGTTTCCTGTTACCTATAATACAGGTAGAGAAAAGGGATTTGTTATGAATACAATTGAAGTTTTTGAAGATACGATGACCTGTATCAGAAATGGGGGTTATCCCTATGCAGGCAAAACAATTCCATTTGCGTATAACATGGAAGAAATGCAGGAAGCGAAGGTTCTGTTACCAGATGTAGTGCGCATTCTTTTGAGCAAACCGCCGATGAAAGGGAAGAAGAGGGAAGGTAAAATCATCTGTGAAAACATCGATTCCTTTTCTGCCGCAAGACAATTAAAAGAAGTTTGTCAGCCATCACAAAAAGATGTCCTCGTATTGAACTTTGCCAGTCCCATTCATGCAGGTGGTGGTGTGAAGAAAGGAGCACGTGCCCAGGAAGAAGACCTCTGCCGTATGAGTACATTGTATGTTTCCTTAAGCGGTGAAAAGGCAGCTTCTTTCTATAAACACAACCGGATGGTGGATGATTCCAAAGGCTCTACCAGCATGATCTTCAGTGACAATGTAGAAGTGTTTAAAGATGAAACCTATGACTATCTGCCTGCACCTGTACGGGTATCGGTATTGACATGTGCAGCACCTGTCTATCGCACACATAATGTCGCAAATCCATTCCTCTATGAACAGAAACATTACCAGACGGTCTATCAGAGAATTGTTTCCATGATTGTGTGCTGTGCAAACTTCGGTTAGGAAAATCTCGTGCTAGGCGCATGGGGCTGTGGTGTGTTTGGCAATGATGCTGAGAAGATGGCAAAACTGTTTGACAGAGCTCTCAATGGAGAAGTCAAAGGCGGACATCCACTCCGCTATAGCTTTGACAATATTTACTTTGCTGTACTTGATCGTTCAAAAGACCAATACAATTACAACAGTTTCAAAAAAATATTTTAAGATTTACGGAAGGTGGATTGATCAATCCTCTTTGTGGTAGTATGTATAACCGTGTGGCAGTTGTCATACGGTTTTTATGATGAAAGGATAACAACAGATGAATACAACAAATAAAAAATCACCACTGCAGTTTATCTTTGGTATCGTACAGGGCACCCTTATTGGTGTGGGGGCAGTCTTGCCTGGTATTTCTGGTGGTGTGCTTGCCGTAATCTTTGGTATTTACAAACCGATTATGGAACTCATTTCCAATCCGCTGAAGAAAATCAAAACACTTGGACCGCTTCTTTTACCGGTTATCATCGGTGTCGGTGTCGGATTCCTTGGTGTGTCCAAAATTCTTGCTTTCTTCCTTGAACAATATCCAAACCAGTCGGTATGTCTGTTCATCGGACTGATTGGTGGTATGTTGCCATCCTTGTTCCGTGAAGCAGGTGAACAGGGAAGAACAAAAGCTTCCTGGGTTTCACTGGTTATCTGTATGGCAGTCATCTTCGCTTTACTGATTGGATTGAAGCTGTTCTCCATTACCGTACATGCCAACTTCTTCTGGTATCTGTTCTGTGGCTTCTGCCTTGCCCTGAGTCTGATCGCTCCGGGTATGAGCTTCTCCACATTACTGATGCCACTTGGTCTTTATACACCATTCATCGATGGTATTGGCAACCTCGATTTCTCTATTCTTGTGCCAGCTGGTATTGGTGCACTTGTGACAGTCATTGTACTGGCCCGTGCAGTCAATTCTCTGTTTGACAATCACTATTCCATTGCCTTCCATGGCATCATAGGTGTTGTCATTGCGGCTACTGTCATGATCATCCCATTTGAAATCTTCAACAGTGTCGGTAATATTGTGGTCAACCTCATCTGTCTTGTGGTAGGTGTCATTGCCGCACTTGCTTTGGACAAGTTCAACAGTTCAGTCACTGTCGAATAATGAAAACATGTCGGAAAATTCCGGCATGTTTTTTGCTTTATACGCTGTCACGCGGTTGTATACGCTCCCTCACAACTTGTGGGACAAAGGTTGACTAACCGTCATAACAGCGCACAGATAATATACTGCAATAGGTTCTCGTGCGTTTTTCTTTTTCAATAAATTGGTATAATACCTGTAACAATAGTTTTTGGGAAAAGGAGTCATTATGAAAAAGACAATGAAATGTGCTTCACCACTGCTTGTGGCTGTACTGTTGCTGGCAGGATGCTGCGAAAAGGCACCAGAGACAGCTGCAGAACTCATGGAGAGGGTTAAGGGAAAGAACTTTGACAATTATAACCTTGTACTCGATTATGGATTTACTGTTCCGGATGTTATGGAACTCTCATTGAACATGGATATGTCACAGGCTGGTCAAAATGCAAAGATGGACATGAAAACAAAGATCAGTGCAGGCGGAGAGGATGTTTCCCTCGATGTGGAGTCTTATGTGGAAGGTGGGACAACCTATACATATGTGCCTGCACTTAAAACATGGTCCACTAGTACAGGTGAGGAGATGACAACAGATTTTGTCAACCTGGCTGAGGATATGACAGATGTTGCAGTAATGTCGGAAGAAGGTAACAGTTATGTATTAGCCATTCCGCTTTCGGAAATGGTTTCCTCTGCTGTGTTTGAGGATCTTCTTGGTATGACGGGTTCACAAACAGAGGATGGAAGTGCTGTAGAAGATATTCTTGCATCTTTGTTTTCTGATGCAGAGATGAAGATGACATTTGACAAGAAGAGTTATGAACCACAATATATTGACTTCAATGTCAGTGCTGAAGGTGTGAGCTTTGATATGCATGGTGAGTTCAGCGGTTATGGTGAAGTGGAAGAGGATGCGGTTGCTGTACCAGAAGAGGCTAAAGCTGCTATTGCCAGTGCTGCACCAGAAGGGGAAGAAGCATGAAGAAGTATATAATGGCAATTGATCAGGGAACAACAAGTTCCCGTGCCATCCTCTTTGACCATGATGGAAATATTGTAGCCAGTGCCCAGAAGGAGTTTACCCAGATTTTCCGCAAACCTGGATGGGTAGAACATGATGCTAATGAAATCTGGCTGTCAGTACTATCCTGCATGGCTTCCTGCATGCAGAAAAGTGGAGCTGATCCTCATGATGTAGCAGGTATAGGCATCACTAACCAGCGTGAGACAACCGTTGTCTGGAATAAGGAGACAGGTCTTCCGGTATGCAATGCCATTGTCTGGCAGTCGAGACAGACAGCCGATATATGTGATGAACTTCGGGCAAAGGGCTATGAAGCGTTGTTTAAGGAAAAGACAGGTCTTACCATTGACCCTTACTTTTCTGCCACAAAGATCCGCTGGATACTTGACCATATTGAAAATGGACAACAGCTGGCTGAAGAAGGAAAGCTCTATGCAGGTACGATTGATTCCTGGCTTATCTATTGTCTTTCCGGCATGAAGGCACATGTGACGGATTATTCCAATGCGTCGAGAACGATGCTCTTTAACATCTATGAACAGAAGTGGGATGAAGAGCTTTGTGACATATTGCATATTCCCATGTGCATGTTACCGGAAGTGAAGGAAAATGCCGGAACATTTGCCTATACTGCCTCATATCATTTCTTTGGCTGTGAAGTGCCGGTGTGTGGTGTGGCTGGTGACCAGCAGGCTGCTTTGTTTGGACAGGGCTGTTTTAACGAAGGTGATGTCAAGAATACATACGGAACAGGCTGTTTCCTGCTCATGAACACTGGTACTGAACCAAAGCAATCCGCCAATGGTCTTGTGACAACCATTGCCTGGGGTATTGGTGGCAAGGTGTATTATGCCCTTGAAGGTTCTATATTTGTGGCAGGCAGTGCAATTCAGTGGCTGCGCGATGAGATGAAGTTCTTTCCTTCTTCTGCGGATAGTGAAGAGATGGCAAACCATGCCAGCAAAGATTGTGGCGTCATACTTGTGCCTGCTTTTACAGGACTTGGTGCACCTTATTGGGATGACAGATGCCGTGGGGCAATCTTTGGCATAACCCGTGGAACGACAAGAGAAGATATCACAAAGGCAACCCTGGACTCTCTTTGTTATCAGACACGGGATGTACTTGTTGCCATGGAACAGGACGCGAATGCCAAAATACATACATTGCGTGTAGATGGCGGGGCTAGTGCCAATAACTATCTGATGCAGTTCCAGAGTGACATCCTGCAATGTACCATCCAGCGTCCATCCATTCTTGAAACAACTGCCCTTGGTGCCGCAAGGCTTGCCGGTATAGGCTGTGGTTTCTGGAAGCTGGAGGACTTTGTGGATCATAAGAACAATGACACAATCTATGAACCACACATGGAACAGGCGGAAGCGGATCATCTTTATGCAAGATGGCAGAAGGCAGTGGCTGCTGCCCGCATGTTTCCTGTAGAATGATGCGCAAAAGGGCTTGAAAGAGCATTTTATTTGGGGTATTATCATTTTGGAAACAAGGAGTGCGAGAGCACTCCTTCATTATTGTTACGGAGGAATATGGAATTTACACAAAAACTGGAAGAGATGCTGAGACAACCTGTTGAAGAAGCTGGTGTAAAGCTGTACGAGGTAGTCTGGCACGCGCATGACCATACGCTGGAAGTTTCCATCCTCAAACCGGATGGAACGATTGACCTTGATACATGTGCACTTGTTTCTGACAAAATCAGTGAGGTGCTGGACAGGGAAGATCCGATTGATTGCGAATATACATTGGATGTATGCAGTCCTGGTGCTGAAAGACAAATCAAAGATCTGTCTGAGCTCGATCATATGACAGGGGCATATGTCTATGTCAGGTTCAAAGAACCTGTGAAAAATCTCAATGATGTGACAGGTGAAATTATTTCTGTTGAAGATGGTGTAATTGAAATATCTTATCGTGACAAGGCCGCTGTCCGTAAAGTTCAATTTACCAGAGAGAACATACAATTTATCCGCATGGCGGTCAGAATTTAAGGAGAAGAAACATGGAACTGAAATACAAGGATATGATCAAGGCACTTGGTTCAATTGAAGAGGAACATAACATATCCCAGGATATTGTTACAGATGCTCTTTGTGAAGCACTTGCCAAAGCATATAAGAAAGAAGCAGAACTGCAGGATATTGATGTATTTGCAAAAGTGAATACAAAGACAAAGACCATTGATCTGTTTCAGAATTATAAGGTTGTTGAAGAAGTTGAGGATGATGAGCTTGAGATTTCTCTTGCGGACGCAAAAGAACTTGATCCGAATGCAGAAATTGACAGTATTGTCAGCCGTCAGATAGAAATGCCTTCTTTCTCCAGAGCTTCTGCTACATTGACAAGAAATGTCATGAGACAGAAGATCAGAGAAGCGGAAAAGGTTGCGGTTTATAACGAATATATCGACCAGCTCCATGAAATGGTTCTGGGTGTGGTTGAATCTGTCAAAGACAAGTTCACACTCGTCAATATTGGCAGAACTACTGCTGTTATGCCACGCTTCCAGGAAATTCCACAGGAAAGACTTGTGGAAGGTCAGCAGGTGCGTGTTGTCATCACAAATGTTTCCAAGGACACAAAGGGTTCCCAGGTGACGGTATCCCGTGCAGATCCGATGCTTGTCAGACGTCTGTTTGAAAAGGAAGTGCCGGAAATTTACAATGGTGTTGTAGAAATCAAGGCGATTGCCCGTGATGCTGGTGACAGAACAAAGATGGCAGTTGTCAGCCATAATCCGGATGTTGATCCAATTGGCGCATGCATTGGTCCTCGTGGTCAGCGTGTGCAGGAAATCATCAATGAGCTGAAGGGTGAAAAGATTGATATCTTCCAGTGGTCAGATGATATTACAGAGCTTGTGCGCAATGCGCTTTCTCCGGCAGAGATTGAAGCTGTACTGCCAGGCAATGACGAAAGAAGTCTTGTGGTCGTGGTGGATCCTGATCAGCTTTCTCTTGCGATTGGCAAGCGTGGCAAGAATGCAAGACTTGCTGTGAAGCTGACAGACCGCAAGATTGATATCAAGACACGCGAGGAACTTGAAGAAGCCGGTTATGATTATGAAGAAATGCTGAAGGAAGCTGAAATCCGTAAGGAAGCGTACCGCAAGGAAGCTGCCCAGCGTGAGATTGAACGCATGGAAGCTGAAGCGAAGGCTGCGGAAGAAAAGCGCCTTGCCCAATTGCAGGCACTTGGTGAGAAGTCTCACGATATGCAGGTAGAGATGGAAGAAGACGGCTTCATTCCTGAAGAAATGCAGGAAGCTGTTTCCGAAAAGATCATCACCGATATGGCAATGGAAGCAGCTGAGGAAAAGCCAGAGGAAGAACAGCCTGCAGAAGAACCTGTTGCAGTACAGGAAGAAACAACAGAAGAAACACCAGTGGAAGAAGCACTGGATGAAGAAGAAAGCATTGTGGAAACAGAGACAGAGTCTCTTGAGGGGGAGAAGAAGACAGCTGTGAAACACAGACATGCGGACCTGGAGTCCATGGCAGAAAAGAACACATATGTGTCCAAATTTGAAAAGCTGACAGACACAACACGTCCAAAGCAGGAAAAGAGCAGAAAGAAGAAGAGAAAGACAGATTCTGAAGACAATTACAAGGTTGATAACAAAGAACTGGAAAGAATTGTCAAGGAAAGACTGGCTGCTACAGAACAGAAGCCTCTTTATACAGATGAGGAACTGGAAGAAATTGAAGCAGAAAGAAGAAGAGAAGAAGAACGTGAACTCGGTATCGATGATGATTACGATGACGAGTACGACGATTACTACGAAGACGAGGATCAGTAATGGCAAAAAAGATTCCGATGCGAAGATGTGTAGCCACATTTGAGTCACTTCCGAAAAAGGAATTGCTGCGTATTGTGCGCACACCTGAGGGAGAATTGAAAGTTGATCCGACTGGACGTGCAAACGGACATGGAGCTTATCTGAAGAAGGATGTTGAAGCAGTGGAACTGGCAAAGAAAAAGGGGTCTTTGAAAAGGGCACTGGAAACAGACATTCCGGATGAGTTCTATGAAGAAATAAAAAAATATATCTGATTTTTGGAAACAGAAAGAAGGGATACATTTTTAACAATCGTCGCTGTTCAAGAGATAAGGAGGTTTTTATGCAGAAAAAGAAGAATAATAACAACAGACGCAAGCCGCAGAACAATAAAAGAAATGGCAACCGCCCGAATGGTGGCTATCAGCCAAGACGCCAGCAGACACCAGACATCAAGGCCATTACTTTTACCGAAGGCATTACTGTAGGTGAGCTTGCGGAAAAAGTAGGCAGACAGGCTTCAGATATTATCAAGTCATTGTTCATGGAAGGTCAGATGGTTACCATCAACTCTCCACTGGATGATGATACGGTTGAACTTGTCTGCATGGGTTATGACATCGAAGCTACCAAGGTAAAAGAAAGAGAAGAAGATTCTCTGGAAGTGGATATGATCGATGACCCTGAAGCGCTTCAGGAAAGACCTCCGATTGTCACCATCATGGGTCATGTCGACCATGGTAAGACAACACTTCTTGACAAAATCCGTTCCAGCCGTGTTGCCCTTGGCGAAGCAGGTGGCATCACCCAGGCAATCGGTGCGTATCAGGTAGAAATCGATGGCCGTAAGATCACCTTCCTTGATACACCAGGTCACGAAGCATTTACAGCAATGCGTGCCCGTGGTGCCAGTGTCACCGATATTGCGGTTATTGTCGTTGCGGCAGATGATGGCGTCATGCCACAGACCATTGAAGCCATCTCTCATGCCAAGGCAGCGGATGTGCCGATTATTGTTGCGGTAAACAAGTGTGACAAACCAGACGCTAACCCTGACCGTGTTATGCAGGAAATGGCAGACCATGATGTCATGCCGGAAGAATGGGGTGGCGATACCATCTTTGTCAGAACCAGTGCAAGAAGTGGTGAAGGTATTGATGACCTTCTTGAAACCATTCTCACTGTTGCGGATGTCAAGGAACTACGCGCTAATCCAGACCAGATTGCCTTTGGTACGGTTATTGAAGCAAAACTGGATAAGGGCAGAGGTCCTGTTGCGACACTGCTTGTACAGAATGGTACATTGCACCATGGTGATCCGGTTGTTGTCGGTACATGCTTTGGCCGTATCAGAAGAATGACTGATGAAAATGGCAGAGAGCTCAAGACTGCCGGTCCAAGTGCACCGGTAGAAGTCATTGGTCTCAATGATGTTCCTGCTGCAGGTGACCTCTTCCGTTCCTATGAAGATGAAAAAGATGCCCGTGCTATTGCGGACAGAAGAAAGAGAAGAAAGGTTGAGGCTGAACGCCGCAAGACTTCCGTCATGTCTCTTGAAGACCTGGCTGACCAGATCGAAAGCGGTGAAATCAAGGAAATTCCTGTCATCATCAAAGCCGATGTACAGGGTTCTGCTGAAGCCGTAAAGAGTTCTCTTGAAAAACTCGATGTCAAGGGTGTCAAGGTCAATGTCATTCATTCCACAGCAGGTGCGATTTCTGAATCAGATATCATGCTTGCCAGCGCATCCCATGCGATGATCATCGGTTTCAATGTCAGACCTGATGCCAATATCCGTAAAAAGGCAGAAGAAGCACAGGTTGAAATCAGACTCCATAACATCATCTACAAGGCAACCGAAGAAATGGAACTCGCCATGAAAGGTATGCTTGAGCCTGTATATGAGGAAGTTGTCATCGGTCAGGCAGAAGTACGCCAGACATACAAAGTCTCCAAGCTTGGCACAATTGCCGGCTGTATGGTTACAGATGGCAAGCTGACCAATACATGCGGACTCAGACTCATCCGTGAAGGTATTGTTGTCTATACAGGTGATATCAAGTCACTGCGCCGTTTCAAGGATGATGCCAAGGAAGTCACAAGTGGTTATGAGTGCGGTGTCATGATTGAAAATTATAACGATATCAAAGTCGGTGATACACTTGAAGCATTTGAACAGCAGCAGGTAAAGGAAAACTGAGTATGGCAAATGTGAAACAGAAAAGACTAGAAGGTATCATTCGCAAAAACATAAGTGATATCATCCAGTTTTCTTTGAAAGATCCCAATGTCGGCTTTGTGACCATCACCGATGTCAGTGTCACAAATGACCACAGCTATGCCAAAGTCTATTGTTCCTTCCTGGGCAAGGATGAAAGAGCTGCGGCTGGTCTCAAGGCGCTGAACAGAGCCCGTGGTTATATCCGTACGGAATTATCCAAACGGCTAGATATCCGCAGGACACCGGAATTGTCCTTTGTGCTCGATAAGACAATGGAACAGGGCAAACACATTGATGAGATCATTGCCCGCATCCATGAAGAAGACAATCAGTGACATATTTTCGAACTGTATGAGAAATTCATACAGTTTTTTTTATTTTTTTTTGAGGGTTTTTCGATTTTTTGGGTAGCTATATAAGTGAAAGGAGGATGTTGAAATGAGAAACATCACAGTTACCCCTGCGGAGCTCATTGCCTGTGCATCCCGGATGGAAGAAAACCGGGCAGGCTATGATCAGTATGTCAGGGACCTTTACGACACTGTTGGCAACCTGCAGGCGCACTGGCAGGGTGCTGACAACAGCGCATTCACAAGTGAAATCCAGAGGTATGAGTCCACACTTCGAACATTGAGTGTGCTCTGTTCCCAGTACTCGGATTTCCTGCGCTCCTCTGCCAATGCCTATGAGACAACGCAGCAGGAGCTCACATCAATGGCAGGTAAGCTGCCCGGATAAGGAGGTACACAATGGAAAATATCCGCATATCACTGGCAGAAGTCAGTTCTGCCGCAAATCATCTTTCTGCACTCAACAATCAGATCTATGAAGTTCTGAATGCCATGAAACGCGATATCAATTCGACTGAAGGCACATGGGTATCCGATGGTGGCAGGGAGATCCGTTCGAAGTTCAATTCGTTCTCAAACCGCTTTGAACAACAAAGAGCTGTCATAAATGAGTATGTCCGCTTCCTCAATATGACAGTTTCCAGCTATGACACTCTGGAAACAACGATCACCGGTAATGCGGCGTCAATGTCTTCTTAGTCTTGTCATCTCCTCAACTGTAATCCTTTCCTCGTGCCGTGCGGAAGACAAAGATCTCCTCACGCGCGGGGATTGGATTTCTCTTATGGTACAGGAAGCCGGCTTATACCAAGGCGAAACTGTACCTGTGCAGGAAGCCATTGAACTGGCGGAAGGATTTGGCATTCTTGCAGAAAAGGAGATGGAACAAACTGATGCCTGGCTTGACAGGGGCTTTACTGCCCATACGATTGCCAACCTATTAATACTTGAAGATAAAGCTGTTACCATCAGCGATATCGAAAACCATCCCTATGGTGAGGATATCCAGGCGGTTGTGGATGCCGGGCTGATGGACATCGAAAACGACAGTTTTGATCCGGATGGATATGTTGCGGAAAGTGAAGGTATTGCCATACTTGATGCAGCGATCGAAAGGCTGAATAATCCATCATTTGAAGAAAAGTTTGAAGTCGAAGAAGATACAGCGGTAAACATTACGGGCATTGAACCAGTTTCTTTTGATGAAGAAGAAATGAAAGTGGAAGTAACGGATTCTTCCTCTTATGAAGCAGGAGAACTTGTACGCTTTGCGGATGAAGATCATATGATGCGCGTATTTACCGTAGAAGAAGTGGAAGGCAACGTTCTGCATATTGCAGAAGCAGATCCTTTATCCTATACATCTTCCATCGATATATCAGGTGAAGCAGACCTTGACTTCTCTCAGGCTGAAATCATCGATGGGAATGCGAGTCCGCTTCCAACGCATAGCACAGTGCATTCGTCCTTTCGAAAACCAATACACCACCTTGAAACAAGTGGATATGATGTGGACTTCGAAATGGATTCATCTGGCATTTCCGCAGAAATATCCAAAGAACTGCCGCATGGTGAAGAGCTGTATGCATCTTTAAAGCTCAATGGCATCCATGTTGACTACAGCTGGAGTTCTACAAGAGACAATGTCAAAGGTGCTTACTTTACAGTGAAATGCCATACCCAGGAAGATTTTGGTGTGCGTATTGAAAGTTACAAGAAGATGTATGGTGATCTTTCCAAGCTTGACCCGCATGACTTCCTTGAAAGTATGCGGACGATGTTCAAAGAAGCTTCTACAGAAGCCATTGAAGTACCGATCTGTACGGTGCGCATACCGGTTGCCAACATTCCCAACATCACTGTCAAGGCACAGCTTCTTTTGAAGATTTATGCTGGTGGAAGAGCCCAGTTTACCCTTTCACAGAATCATCTTGCTGGCATGGAAGTGCGTAATGGAAGCCCACGTCTCATCCATGAATATGACCATGATGAAACAGCCAACCTGCGCTCTGAACTAGCTGCAACAGGTGCCGTGCGGTTTGCCTTTGACCTGTTTAAGAAATCCATGATGGATATTTCACTGGAAGCTGGTGCAAAGTGCGCTGCTGTACCGGTATTGCATCTGTATGATGAAGAAGGAAACCATGAAACCTATACGGAATCCTTCAGTCCGGATGCAGCAGATGAACTGGCAGCGGGGAATCCAGATGTACTTGTCTGCACAGATATCAATGCCTGGTGGGTATTGAAGATTGAACTGAATTCAAAGGAAAGTGTGCTTTCCAAATTTGGATTATCAAGGACATTCAATATCCTCGATGAAAATAACAGCAGTATTTTCCCAGGCGGCAGAGTGCATATGGAAAACTTCAGCATAGTCCCATCCTGTACGCGCAAGGAGAGGATCAAAGAGACAAAAGCGGAAGAAGAAGTCATCACCAGTGACAAGCTGATCATCGATGCCTATGCCAAAGCAGTGCATATTGGCAGTCCAAAACAGATTGCAATTACCGGTATGCCGGATGGTTATGCAAAAGAGGACATCGTCTTCAGCAGCAGTGATTCATCCATTGCCAGAGTTGATGCGAATGGCAATGTAACAGCAATTTGCAGCGGCAGTGCAGTTATTACCATCAGCACAAAAGATGGAAAGTACTATGCCAAGTGCAGCATTCTTGTACCGGTGGAGAATCCCGCATGATTGTGACAGTCTATGAAAATGACTGCAGTAAAACGGTTGTCAGTGAGCAAAACAGGTTCACGATAACCGTTTTTGGCTGCGAATTGCGCATATTGCGGATTGGAAATTACCACGAACTGCGGCTTCCCCAAAGTGTCACGCTGCTATCGAAAGAAACCCATGCCTGCCGCACGGCATACCGATTGAGCAGGGATGAAGAAGAGGCAAGGGTGGACTTCTTTGAAAATGAAAGCGGGTTTGATACATACCGGTATTGTGCATGTGAAGAAGAATTAACCATTGGTGGTCATGTGGAAGATGATATTTATATCCAGGATCATGGCATTCCTCCCCATGCCATCACAATTTCCTTCAAAGACCATTCCCTGCTTTGTGTCTGTGATGAGCTGTATGCGAATGGAAAACAGATTCATGAAGCAGAAATTGATGCTGCTGCGATCTATTCTGTGCTGCAGCTTCGTTTTGCCTTATGCAGGAATATGGTTGTCTTCAATGGTCCAAAAGGTATCTTTTGTGTCAATGAAGAGGCAGACTATCAAACTATGCCGATAGAGAACAGAAAACCGGTACAGTTTATTTCATCATTGCATAAACCATTACCAGCCCTGTCATTGCAGGTTGTTATGCCAGAAGAAACTGTGATGGCCATCAGCCATGAGGACAGTATTCTGCTTTCTTCACTTCCATCTATCCTTATGGCAATGGGCGCAATGGCTTCGGTTTTACTCATGCATATGGGTAAAGAGGACATGACACTGATGGAATATCTGCCCCAGTTATTGATGCCAGTGGTCATGCTTGTGAGTGCTATTGTCCTTATGCCATTACAGCGGATCATGCGTAAACGGAAATTTCATCAAAATGCAACAGAAAACAGGAAACAATTTGAAAGAGAAATGGAGGAAACAGAAGATGCTCTGATCATCCAGAAAGAAGCAGTAATTACCGAACTTGAAGAAATGTATGTCATGCCTGAGATGCTGATAGACCAGTTGAAGAAAGGGACAGTATCCTGCTTTAATCCGTATGATGGACAATTTCTTTCTTTGCGGCTTGGGATAGCCCCACTTCCTTTTACCATTTCGTTTCAGCACGGAAGAAATGAGAAAGATGAAAGGTATAAGGCATTTGAAAGCAGGGTGATGGGAAATGGCGAAGGACCATTTGTGCTGCATTTGCAAAAGGGGATGTGTTATCTTTTCAAAAGCCATGATGCTCTGCTGTATGAAGAAATACTTTCAAAACTGGTTCTTACACACTGCCCTGAGGATTTAACCATCATTTTTCTCAAAGGTGAAAACATGCCGGTTTACTGCATGATGCTGCCACATGCTGCAGCTGAGGGAAGAACGATGATGATGTCTGTTGGTGAATACAACAAAGAATGCATACATATGCATAAAGCACATATCATTGTTGCGTTTGATACATTGCAGGAAGGCTTATGTACAGACTATGCACCGGTTATTGTATGCAGTCATACATTGCGCAGTGATCCCCGGTTTACGGTGGTATGTGATCTTGATACAGGCTTGTTTGAAAACCGGAAAGAACAGATGTATTGTCACTTTTTGAAAGATGCCATCAGTATGGACCTTTCCGGCATTGCTTTGCGTATATGTCTTGCCAATGTCAAAGCAGAAAGTGGGAATATGCCTTCCTATCTTACCCTTCATGATGCTGAAGAATGCAGCAAGATGCCGATCAAAGACTATTGGGAGAAGAGTCATAGTCAGGTTATGCTGCAGGCAATATGTGGAACAGATACGGAAAACTGGAAGATTGTGCTTGATCTTGATGAAAAGAAAGATGGACCACATGGTCTTGTTGCAGGTATGACAGGTTCCGGGAAAAGTGAATTTCTGATTTCTGTGCTGCTTGATATAGCGGTGCATAACAGTCCAAAAGATGTTTCCTTTCTCATCTTTGACTTTAAGGGTGGAGGCATGTTACAGGCATTTACCTTTGCAGGGAAACTATTGCCGCATATTGCCGGAACACTGACAAACCTGGATGGTTATGAAATGGAACGTGTGCTCTATGCCTTGAAAAAAACATGTGAGAAGCGGCAGGAACTGTTTGTGCGCATGCATGAAATGACGGACAAAAGTATTTCTCATATTGATGACTACCGCAGAGAATGGAAAGAGGGAATGGAACTGCCAGTGCTATCCCATCTTCTGATTGTGGTGGATGAATTTGCCCAGTTGAAGAAAGAACAGCCACAGTTCATGGATGAACTGATTTCCATTGCCCGCATCGGCAGAAGTCTTGGCATACATCTGTTATTAGCAACCCAGAAACCAGCAGGTATCATCAGTGAACAGATACGGGCAAATATGAGCTTTACGGTTTGTCTCAGAGTCAAGGATGTGCAGGATGCCATTGAGGTGATCAATGACAGACGTCCTGCTGCCATCAAAAGACCAGGTGAGTTTTATCTTTCTTCAAGGAATACCATCCGCTATGGAAGGGCGGTATACCTAGGCACAAAAGGGAAGGAAGGTACAATTACCTGCTATGACACAAACCATCAGAAACTCTATTCTGCCGCAATGAAGGAAACAATACTGACGATGCGGGAAGAACTTCTTGAAAAGATCATGGAGACAGGAGATGTACAGGCCGAACCTGTGTATCAAAAGCTGCCAGAAACAGTTGATCCATGTATGTTACATGACCATCATGCCTTTGCTGTGCTCGATGATTACCGCAATGGAAAACAGGTCTTTCTCAAAAGAGAACCGGTTCTTGGTATATGGGGAACAGACAGAAAGGCAAAGGAACAATGTATGCGGGCAGTATTGTATACATTGTTTGATCAGGCAGATGTCAACAGGGAAATCTATCTGCTTGATGCAGAAGAGACAAAATATGATTCCTGCAGGAATACCGCAGGGATCATCCATTTTTTTGAAAAGGAGCGGCTGCTTGCATTGGATGAAAGGATTCGCATGAAAGAAAATCCTGTTACCATCGTTCTCTTTGATGTGGAGACATTTGTGACAGGCGGTGAAGGAAATGAAATGTTATTGCATCACTGGCTGAAAGACAGTCATGAACAGCTCAATCTCATCCTGTTTCTCAGGGTATCCAACGACCTGCGCTATCGCGATATGGCTTCTGTGCACCAAAGGGCTGTACTGAAGGGGACAGGTATACAGGAAGCACAGGCAATCCTTGAAACATCTTTGCATTCTGCTTTATCTGAAAGAGGTTTAATGATGAAATGGGAAGACTATGCAGCAGAGCTTGTGCTGCCTTGTGTTAGTGAAGAAATGGAAGATGCTTTGATAAAGCGAAAACAAGGCCAAAAGAACTTTGCCTTATGGACCATACCAGACGAAATTCCTTTTGCGTGTAACGATGCAGGCATACTGCTTGGTATAGATAAAACAAATGGCAGAAAGATCTATGTAGATAAGATGCCGGTTGTTCTTACAGAAAGTGAAGAAACAAAAAACATGCTTGAAGCGATCTATCAGACAGAGGTGGTCACAAAATGGGAAATGCTGGACCTTGAAAATGAGGCAGTGCTCTATGCCGGCAGTTGTTCTGCCTTTTCTCTGCCTTTTGCATTGCATATCAATGAAGATATCAAAGAAGGCGAAGGGTTGTATGTATGCAGGCATAAGACGGTGCGTTTGAAACTATGTAACAGAAGCGGGTGAAAGCTATGCAGGATGAACAGTTGCGGTTGTTTCTCTATTTTGTCATCGTACAGGAATGGCTTGTCGTAGATGTTCCTGCATCTTTGTCCTTTGCCATTTTGTTTGAAAAGCTGAAGGAAACACTCGATGAACGATACAGAGGCAGATATGTACTCAATAAGGACAGCAGGGTGTTTACGTATGATACATTACAGCCATGTGACAGTTCTGTTTCCTTCATGCTTGCCCATGTTGTATCAGGTATGTCATTTATTGTTTATTGAAACGCAGACGGAATGTGCACTTGCGGCAAAATGACTCTGTCAATTGCCGGTTATGGAGACCATGACACATAGCTGTATAACGGCAAGAAGAAAGAATTTCAGACAGCGTATTTTCATGGAGACTGCCAAAGGCAATCTCTCCATTCTGGTCAAGACAACATGGTACTACAGTACCATCAGAAATGATGGCAATCTGGTCTATTGCCCCATGGCAGTAACCCTTGTCATCATTTTCTTTATGTGCGGTGTCAGGCCAGGTGAAGGCATTGTCAAAATCGACAAATACATGGTTCAGTATTTTGAAATTCTTATGGTTTCTCGATGGTGCAAAGGCATAGTGCTCTTTGATGTAATCAAGACATAGCGCTGTTTTATCTTCTTCTAACTGATCACTGCGCCAGAAACGGATTTCACAATACGGATAGTCCTTCTCTGCAGCGGCTTCACAAAAGGCAAGAACTTCTTTTAACAGGGTGAGAGGGTCACCTTTCTGGTATTCGATGCTTTGCAAAGAAAAGGAAATCTTGCGCAAAGAAGGGTGCTCCAAAAGCCTGTCTGCATATTTGTGCAGAAAGGTACTGTTTGTGACAAGCTGTACATGCATGCCTTCTTCATCCGCAATGGTCATGATTTCATCAAACTGAGGATGCAGCAGAGGCTCACCTTTCACATGGAGATAGATATAGCTGGAATATGGCTTTACCTGTCTGACTACAGAACGAAAAAAGTCAGGTGTCATCGATAATGGTTTGCGTTTGTGCGGCAGGCAGAAGGCGCATTGCAGGTTGCACTGGTTTGTGATTTCGATATAGATTCTTTTCAGCATGTTCCTATTGTATCAAAAAAGAGATCCGAAGATCTCTTTTAGTTTCGAATGAAGCTTTTCAGAAATTCCTTTGTCCGTTCACTCTTTGGTGAGGTGAATACCTGTTCGGGACTGCCGTCTTCTTCAATAACACCTTTGTCCATGAAGACGACGCGGTCACTGACATCTCTGGCAAAAGACATTTCATGGGTGACGACAATCATCGTCAATCCATCTTCCGCAAGTTCTTTCATGATGTTGAGCACTTCACCGACCATTTCCGGGTCAAGGGCTGAAGTTGGTTCATCGAACAACATGAGCTTTGGATTCATGCACAGGGCACGGGCAATCGCAACTCTTTGTTTCTGACCACCGGAGATTGTTTTGACATCCGCATTGGCAAAGCTTTCCATGCCGACTTTGGCAAGGTACTTCATGGCCGTTTCCAGAGCTTCTTTCCTGGAACGCTTCAGTACTTTTATCTGTGGCTTGACACAGTTTTCCAGAACATTCATGTTGTTGAAAAGGTTGAACTGCTGGAAGCACATACCGACTTTTGCACGATAGGCATTGACGTTTTTTGTCTTTGTGATGTCTTCGCCAAAGACGGTAATGGAACCTTCATCCGGTTTTTCCAGGAGATTGATGCAGCGCAGCAATGTGGATTTGCCAGAACCGGACTTGCCGATCAGGCAGACAACTTCGCCTTCATTGACATCAAAATCAATGCCCTTGAGAACTTCCAGGTTCCCAAAACGCTTATGAATATTTCTGATTTCAATAATTGGTGCTGTCATAATCGCGGTTGGTTCCTTTCTGTTCACGTGGCTTTGCATAGACGATGGATTCAGGTGTTGTATCACTCTGTGGAATGGAAATCGTTGTCTTGTTCAGTCTCTTTTCAATCAGATTGAGAATGATTGTCGCAATCAGATTGAGGAAGAGGTAGATCATAGCAACAAGGAAATAGGTTTCTGTGAAGTGGTATGTCGTACCGGCAATGGATTTTGCCTGGAACATGAGGTCGGTGATGGAAATGATCATCAATACAGATGAGTCCTTGATGTTGACAATCAGTTCGTTACCGATGGCAGGGAAGGCATTGCGCACAGCCTGTGGCAATACAACAGACATCATTGTCTGCACATTGCTCATACCAAGGCTTCTTGCGGCTTCGGTCTGACCGGCATCCACTGCCTGTATGCCAGAACGGATGATTTCCGCCATATAGGCACCGGTATTGACGGAGATGACAGTCATAGCAGCTGTCAATGTGTCCCAGTTGAATACATCGAGAAACAGGTAGTAGAAGAAGATTGCCTGTACCATCATCGGCGTTCCACGGAAGAAGGTGATATAGACATTCGCAACAATATCATAGAACTTCTTGATGAAACGGGAAAGTGAGGATGCGGTGTAGTCAAGCTTTACCGCTTTGAGTCCACCGACAATAAGACCGATGATAATACCACATACGGTACCGGTGATGGCAACGATTAATGTAGTCCGAATACCTAACAGCAGGGAAGGCCAGTATGCCTCAATAATATCGAGCAGATTCTCTATCATTCTTCATTTGCAGGCTGGTTTGCGACTGCCTGTTCCATCATTGCTTCACGGTCTTCGTCACTGATTGTATCGAGGGCTGCCTGCAGATCATCGAGCAGTTCTGTGTTTCCCTTCTTTACAGCGATGGAAACTGCCGCATCTTCTTCTGCACCTTCAAATCCCTTGCCATCTTCAAATTCAATGTAAACAAGATCCGGGTTTGCTTCAGTTACTCCCTTGGCAACCGGCAGTTCAGAAGTAACCGCATCAACGGCACCTGCCTGCAATGCCTGTACAGCAGCCGGGAATGTTTCGGCAGCCGGCTGATGATCAACATCCGGAATCTGGTCGATGATTGTATCGTACAATGTGTTCATCTGGCCAACAACCTTTCTTCCGGAAAGTTCTTCCAGAGATGTGATATTGGCAAGGTCACTATCCTTTCTCACCAGGACAACTTCTGTAGAAATGTAATACGGTGTAGTGAAATCGACTTCTTCGGCACGTTCTGGTGTAGCTGTCATACCAGCGATGACTGCATCGATCTGATCATTCTGCAAAGAAAGAATCAGGTTATCCCAGTCAAGCTTTACAATTTCGACTTCCTTGTCGGTCTTTTCAGCAAGTTCTGTTGCCATCATGACATCATAGCCATCACAATAGTCTACTTCAGAAATCTGCTTTGAAGTTTCTGTTTCTGTTGTTGTGGACCAGTTGTATGGAGCATAGTTGCATTCCATACCAACGCGCAATGTATTGGCATCAGCTGTGCTTTGTGCTGTTTCTCCACCATTGCCTGAACCACAGCCTGCCAACAGGATGGCACTGAGTGCGATGAGTGATGATCTTCTTGTAATGTTGTTCATATTCTTCTCCTCCATATAAGAAAACCGTATGCTCTATTACATACGGTTTATGTGTTCCATAAGCAATAGCGCCTCTTCTTGCGAAGGAGTGATATGGATATTTTCCATATCCCCACAATATCCTGCTGCCACAGCATATCGTTCGGCGGCGATTACCTTTCCTGCACTTCCCAGCCTGCCAGCTCCATGCCATACTCATCTGCGCCGCTACCTCTATCCGGTTTTCTATGGTCATAACAATACGCTTTGTACATAACATTGTCAACACTTAATTGCAAGAAATTCACAAATTTTTCTGAAACTTATTTCATTTCTTTCATTGTTATGCGTTCGTGTATCACAGAGAATGATGATATAATACGCACGTTATGGACGCAGTAATCATTTTGAACAAACCAGAAGAGATGACAAGCTTCTCAGCCGTCAGAAACTGCCGCAATCTCTTTCGGGAAAAGAAAGCAGGACATACAGGTACACTTGATCCCAATGCGACAGGGGTCATGATTGTTCTGCTTGGCAGATATACAAAACTTGTACCGTATTGCATCAAAGATCATAAGCATTACCATGCGGAATTTGTGATGGGCAAATGCACAGACACAGGTGATATCTGGGGTACAGTCTTAGAGGAAAGAAAACCCGTTGTGCATAGCGAAGAAGAATTGCAGAAGACATGTCTTTTGTTTCTTGGTGACAGTATGCAGGTGCCGCCGATGTATTCCGCCATCAAAATCAATGGACAAAAACTTGTAGACCTTGCAAGAAAGGGCATTGAGGTGGAACGAAAGGAAAGAAAGGTACATATTTCAAAGCTTTCTGTTACCCATCTTCATGATGATGTCTATGCCATGGATGCTGTTGTTTCTTCCGGCACTTATATCCGCACACTGATCAGTGACTTTGCACAGTCTTTGGGAGAACTGGCAACGATGACTTCCCTGGTGCGCATGGGAATTGAAGATGTAACGCTTGAAGATGCACAGACATTTGAAGAACTCAAAGAACATCCGGTGTTTATTGATCCAAGAAGGGTAATTGATAAGGATTGGAAGTTTGTTGAAGCAGGTATATATGAACGCTATGTCCTTTCAGGAAGACATGTCACATTGCACAGCAATGTACCACAGGTCATCTTTACAAAAGGTGATACGATGCTTGCGGCGTATGTCAAAGGTGAAGACGGGATATACCATTGTCAAAGGGGGTTGTTGTAATGCGCATTTCGCATATTCATCTTTCCAATCTGAGGAAAATCAACACACCGGTAGCTGCCTGTATTGGCTATTTTGATGGTCTGCACATTGGTCATCAGAAACTGCTTGCCCGTACGGTTGAACTTGCCGGCAAATACCATTGTGAAACAGCGATGATCACCTTTGATCCGGATCCCTGGGTTGTCATCCGTGGTATGCAGAAAGTGAAGCATATTACCACCATGCGCCAGCGCATCAATAAAGCGGTGGAGCTTGGTATGGACAATATCATCCTGCTTGACTTCACAAGGGACATGTCTGAGATGGATCCATCTGATTTTCTCAATAAAGTACTTGGTGCATTAAACATCAAGGCACTTGTCTGTGGCTTTGACTTCCATTTTGGCTACCATGGCAACGGCAATGCACAGTTCTTAGAAGACAATGCACCATTTGAGGTGAGTGTCATTGAACCGGTTGAAGATGAAATGGGTAAAATATCTTCTACCCGTATTTCCCGCTGTATCACAGAAGGCAGAATTGAAGAAGCCAATGCCATGCTTGGCTATGCCTATGGACTTGAAGGAAAGGTCATTCATGGCAAGCACCGTGGCAGCGGCATGGGGTTTCCTACTGCAAATGTACAATATGATGCAGAATATCTGTTACCAAAGAATGGTGTCTATGCAGCAATAGCAGAAGTAGAACATAAAAGATATGAAGCCATGGTCAATGTAGGTATCAATCCGACATTTGATGACATGGACCACATTTCTGTGGAAGCCAATCTCTTTGATTTTTCAGGAGATCTGTATGGCAAGTGGATGCGCCTGGATTTTGCCCATTTCATGAGAAGTGAGATGAAATTCAAGAGCAAGGAAAATCTGATCATGCAGCTGGAACAGGACAGGCGTAATGTACGCAGTTATTTCAGGAGTCAAAAATGAATGAACAATTTCTGTTGCGGATGAAAGATATGTTACAGGATGAATATCCTGCCTATCTTTCTTCCATTGAAAAAGAAGCAAGACGCGGTATCCGCATCAATACATTGCGTATCACAAAAGAAGACTTTTTCAAAGTTGTGCCAATGGATGTGGAACCTTCTCCCTTTGCGGATAATGGCTATTATCTCAAAGGACAGAAACATCTTGGCTTTACACCAGCATATGCGGCTGGTCTGTTCTATATTCAGGAACCAAGTGCTTCTTCAGCGGTGACGATCATGGATGTCAAAAAGGGTATGCGGGTACTCGACATGTGTGCAGCACCGGGGTCCAAAAGCACCCAGATTGCGGAAAAGCTTGGCAATACAGGATTTCTTTGTGTCAATGAAATCAATGCTTCCCGCTGCCGGATATTGGAAGAAAATATCACAAGACATGGGGCTGCCAACACCCTGGTGCTCAATTGTGATACAAAAGAGATTCCCAAAGCATTTCCAGCCTTCTTTGATGCGGTACTCTGTGATGCGCCTTGTTCTGGTGAAGGCATGATGCGCAAAAATGATGAAGCTGTTGCCCAATGGTCTTATGACCTTGTACAGATGTGTGCAAAGCGGCAGAGTGAAATTCTGGAAAATGCATACAATGCATTACGGCCAGGAGGTGTGCTTGTCTATTCCACCTGCACATTTGCAAAGGAAGAAAATGAAGAAGTTATCGCAAAGTTTCTGGAAGTGCATCCGGATATGCGGATGGAAGATGTGCATGTTTTCTTTGGCAGAAACGCCTTTGCCACAACGCACGAAACAGAAAAAGCGATACGTATTTTCCCGATGGATGAGGGAGAAGGACACTTTATTGCAAAGATGCGCAAAGAAGGAAACGCAGAAGCTGCAAGCAAAGTGAAGACTTCTTTCCGCCTTCCATCTGTTGCAATGAAATTCCTTAAAGAACATCTGACAGTTCCCTATCCATATCTTTATGCGGCTGATGATATTATCTATGGCAGCACTGCACCTTTCTATGAAACAGGACGATGCAGAATCAGATGTCAGGGTGTAAGACTTGGCGTGATGAAACGCAACCGCTTTGAACCAGACCATGCACTGTTTATGTCATCGTTTTCAAAATGCAGACATGAAGCAGAGCTCAGCGATGAAGAAGCAATGCGCTATATGCATGGGGAAGAGATCCAAAAGCCTTTGCCAAAAGGATGGTATGCTGCAACATGGCATGGGTTTGCCCTTGGTGGAGTACATAGTGATGGAAAGGCATTGAAGAACAAATATCCTAAATCGTTAAGACTGAGATAATTATGAAACTTGAACTATTTAATTTTATTGATGAAACCATTGCGTATTTTTCCCTGCATAAGGCAGGTTATGAATATGTGATGGGACAATTGCGCTATCTCTACATCAATATGATGCAGAAACATTCCGATATCATCCTTGACTGCCATTGCCGCATCAAAGGTGTGGAAAGCCTCAAGGAAAAGCTCATCCGCAACAAGTTTTACCTGCAATATGAAGCCGGGGAAGATGCGGTAGCCCATCTTTCTGATCTTGTTGGTATTACCATCCAGTGCCGCTTCATCCGCAATGAAAATGAATTGTATCAGGGCTTGTTAACCCACTTTGACAAACAGGGAAAAGATGGCTATGCAAAGTGCCTGGATGATGACAGGGTGTATCTCAACCTCGCCATGCCGCAGCCCCAGTACCAGCGCAATGGGTTTACCATTTACCGGATTGATGGTTATTACCTGTTCAATGGCAACAAGATCAATTATGAATTGCAGATCAAATCGCTCGTTCATAATTTCTGGAGTGAAATCGAACACCAGGTTGTTTACAAAAATCCGGAATTTGTTGTCTATGACCGGTTTAACAAATCCATGCTTGGGGCCATCCGGGATAATCTTGATGTTGTCGACAGACAGCTGGAAATCATGTATGACGAAATATCTGAACAGTCTAAGCGGAAACAGATTGGTATGGATGAAAAGGGGTTCAAATTGTTTGTGGCAAGGTCTGTCAATGACCTTGTGAACAAGAAGATGATAGAATCTGTCGGTTTTACAACAGATTTCAAAAAATGCAGTGCCATCCTTGCCCAGTACATCTATATCCGTGACTTTGTTAACGGTGACCACAACCGGGAAATGATGGTTGACTACCTGGAACATCTCAACTACCTTTCTGAAATGGACCTCGATATGAAAGAGGAAATATTCCTGGAGAAACCATATACAAGTGATGACCCGTTCTGTGATATACTTGGCAGATTCTGGGTTGAGGTCATGAACAAAGATTTTCAGTGGCATATATTCTTCGCTATGCTGTTTTCCCTGCAGCCGGGCAACAATTATGAAGATCTCAATGATTTTGTACATGTCATACGGATGCTGATTGTGCAGCCGGGCTGGTTTGAAGATACCTTTTCTTCCTTTGACAAAACGGATGCCGATAGTCTGCGCCGCTTCTTTCTGACCGTAACAGCCAGGGCAATTGCGGATGAGAAGGTCATTGAGATGGTACATGAAGAAAAACTGCTGAATATTTCTTCTGTCTTCCGCAGATTTGTGGAATTCTGTGAAGAGAAATATCATACGGTAGATGACTTCATGGAACACAAGGAAGCAATAGAAACAACTTTGACACATCAGATATCGGTTGTTTTCAAATGAAAGCGGTTTTTGCTATAATAATAAGCAAGAGGTGAAACTATGGCACAGGATTACATTGTATTAGACAAAAAGAATGAGAATGGCTTGATTGCCATCAACAAATCCGTATTCGAATCCATTGCTGAAATCAGCATTTCTGATATCGATAATGCGCTTCCTGTCAAGGGAACACGTTTCAGCAAACCAATCACGATCAGAATTGATCATGGTGTATTGTCCATTTCCGCTGATATCCGCGTGAAGTATGGTGCAAATGTCAATGCAACAGCAGAGCTTTTGCAGAACAAGATTTACGAAAACATTCTGTTTATGACCGGCTTTAAAGCAGATAATGTGACGGTTAATGTGAATGGATTTGAAATTTAATGTTGACAAAAGCTGAATAATTGTATTTAATATTCAAGTAATCTGAAAAACGGAAAGAAGAAGCACCGCTTCTCACCCGAGTTCCCAAGGAGCTGGGTAGTAATGCCGGATTATCTTTACTGGGTAAAATGGCAGGTGCGGCTTCCGTACCTGCTTTTCAATTATTACAGGAGGTTTACTTGGCAAAGTTCAGAAGAAACAACAACAGCGGTAAAAAGGGACCTGAAGATCTGGTTAACGAGAATATCCGTTTCCGGGAAGTGCTTGTCATTGGACCGGATGGAGATCAGCTCGGAACGATGTCACGTCATGAGGCACTCGACAAGGCATATGATATGAATCTTGACTTGTTATGTGTTGCCCCAAATGCAAAGACACCTGTCTGCAAGATCCTTGATTACGGCAAGTATCACTTCGAGGCACAGAAGAAGGCCAGAGAAGCAAAGAAGAAGCAGCACGTGACAGAAGTCAAGGCGCTGCGCGTATCACCGGTTATCGATCAACACGACTTCGAAACCAAATTGAACCGTTCCCGTGAGTGGATTCAGGATGGCCAGAAGGTCAGGATTGATATGCGGTTCAGAGGCCGCATGATCACCCGTCAGGAAGTTGGACGTGAAGTGTTGAACAGATTTACAGAAAACATCTCGGATATCGCAAATGTCGAGAAAGCCCCAAGTATGGAAGGCAATACAATGTCAGTTGTATTTGCGCCCAAAAAAGGTAAGTAAAGGAGAAGAAGTATGAAAGCAAAAGCAAAGAAGCCGAAGAAGATCAAGATGAAGACAAAAAAGACCTTCGCTAAGCGCTGTAAGATTACAGGCAGCGGCAAGCTGTCAACAAAGCACAACTATGTATCCCATTTCGCAGCAAACAAGTCTCACAAGCAGAAGATGCACCTTCGTAAGAAGACAGTTGCATCCAGCAGTGATTTCAAGCGTGACAAGCAGCTGCTGCAGGGTTAATCAGGAGGTTAAGTAAAGATGAGAGTAAAAGGATCTACACCTACACGTAACAGACGCAAGAAGGTTTTGAAGCTTGCCAAAGGTTATTTTGGTTCCAAGCATCTTCTTTACAGAACAGCGCATGAACAGGTAATGCGCAGCCAGAGATATTCTTACATTGGCCGTAAGCAGACCAAGAGGGAAATGCGTAAGCTCTGGATTGCCCGTATCAACGCTGCAGTCAGACCTTATGATCTTTCTTACAGCAAGTTCATGCATGGTCTCAAGCTTGCTAACATCAACGTTAACAGAAAGATGCTCTCCGAAATCGCTATTCACGATGAAAAGGGCTTCAAGGAAATCGTTGATGCAGCAAAGAATGCACTCAATGCTTAATTCATTGTTGCATTCAACATTGTTCTGATATAGAATAAACAAGCCGAGGGGAAACCCTCGTATGGCATGTTGGTGAAGCGGCTTAACACACCGCCCTCTCAAGGCGGCATTCACGGGTTCGAATCCCGTACATGTCACTCTGTAAACTGCTGGTTATCCGGCAGTTTTTTGTCATTTCCATTATGGTAATGATCTGCTAAAATTGTGCAGTATGAAAAAACTGGTAATGATACTTGTGGTGGTGATGACCGCCTCACTGATAACACCCGTTCATGTACTGGCGGATGAAGATTATTCTGATACGGCTTACTGGACAGACCTTTGTACGAACTCGGCTACTCTTGATGAAGATGACATGAAAGCTTGTGAAGGTTATCGTGACTATGTTTCTTCCCAGTCTGATGCACTCAATGAACAGCTCAAAGAGATTGATGCAAAGCGGGAAGAGATTTCCAATAACCTTGCAGAATATGTCGAAAAGATCAAGAACTATGAATCTGAAATCAATGATCTGAATGAACAGATTGAAGCACTTGACAAACAGATTGCTGATAAACAGAAAGAAATTGATGACAAGCAGGCTGATATTGATGAAGAACAGGCCCTGATTGATGACAAGCAGGAAGAGGTCGATGATCTTCGCTCTGCAGTAGGAGACCGCATTGAACAGTCTCAAGATACAATGCGGTTGAACAAATACTTTGATGTTCTCATGGGTGTTTCTACATTTGAGGATTTTATCCGTGTTGCCAATACCCTCAGCGACATGACCAACTATAACCGCAAATCAATGCTGACACTGAACGATCTGATTGTGCAATTGCAGGAAATCAAGGCACAACTGGAAAAGGATAAGGCCGCATTGGAAGAAGATAAGAAACAGCTGGAAAGTGACCAGAATGAAATCAGTGATAAACAGGATTCGGTCATTGCCATGCGTTATGAAGCAGAACTTGTCAGAAGTGAGCTCGACAAACAGCTTGCTGAACAAAATACAAACCGGGAAATGATCACCGATGATATCAGTGACATCCAGTCTACGATGAAGTCTATTTCTGATCAGCTTGACCGCATTGCTATGGAAAATGCTGCCCAGGGCAATGGTTCCTATACACCTAGCGGTACAAGTGGTTTCCATCATCCGATTCCTGGTGCACATCTGACACCTGGTGCTGGTTCCTTCATGTATGCTTCTGGTGCTTTACACCTTGGTGCTGACTATGGTGTCAATGTTGTCAAGAATGTTACACCGGTAGTTGCTATCGGACAGGGTGTCATCCTTTATACATACAATGGCTGTGGAGATGGCTATTATGGTTCACCTTGTGGTGCTTTCTCCAACAAGTGGCAGACAACCCAGTCTTACTGGTCAGGTGGTGGTAACCAGATTGTGCTGCTGTTTGTCGCAAATGGCGGTCTCTATGGAGCCAAGTACTATCATCTGTATCTCAATTCTATTTCTGTCAAAGTGGGTGACATTGTTTCACCAGGTCAGCAGATTGCCCGTGTTGGTACATCCGGTTCATCCACTGGTACCCACCTGCATATCGAATTGTTCTATCTTGGTAATGCTTCAGAGTTCTCATCGTTTGCCCAGAACTGGGATGGTGAACTGGAATTTCATACCGGATGGGGTTATGACCTGTATAACCATCTTTGTGACCAGGGTGCAGGTGCTCCATGCAAGATTCATCCAGAATCCATCTTTGGCTATTAATACCAGGCATCTTCTTATGAAGATGTCTTTTCTTGTACAAAAAAAGAACGGATATACCGTTCTCTTTCAACGATTACTTCTGTTCGAGCTGGGCAATGGAAATGTCCAGTCTTCTGAGTGTTTCTTCTTTACCTAGGATATCTGCAATTTCAATTGCGCCACCTGGTGTAAACTGCTTGCCGCTGAGCGCCAATCGCAATGGGAACAATACCTGTCCATTCTTGCGTTCCAGCTTCTTTGGCAGTTCAAGCAGTCTTGTATGCAATGTTTCCTGGTTCCAGTCACTTTCCGCAAAATCTGCAAGCATTTCTCTTGCGGCTTTCAAAGATTCCAGAGAAATTTCTGGTGTTGTCTTCATCTTCTTGTTGATATAGAGGTCGTTGCTGTAAGCAGGGAAGGTATCGAAGAAATCGATCATTTCTGGAATTTCGACGAGTGTTTCTGCTCTTTGCTGCAGAATAGCCGCAATCTTCTTTCCATCAAAGCTGCCTTTGACACCTTCATCAATATATGGCTTGACAAGAGCATAGTAACTGTCAAGGTCCATATTTCTCAGCCACATACCATTAATCCACTTGAGCTTTGCCGGATCAAAGATAGCACCGACTTTACCAATTCTCTTTACATTGAATGCCTGTACAAGTTCATCAAGAGTGAAGATTTCACGATCTTCTTCCGGAGACCAGCCAAGCAGGGCAATGTAGTTGAGAATAGCTTCCGGCAGATATCCTTTGGCAACAAGGTCCTGGAAAGAGGCATCACCATTACGCTTGGAAAGCTTGTTATGCTCATCCTTCATGACCGGCGGGCAGTGAATATAGCGGGGAATCTCCCAGCCAAAGGCATCATAGATCAGGTTGTACTTTGGTGTGGAAGAGAGATATTCCATGCCGCGGACAACATCTGTAATACCCATCAGATGGTCATCGATGACATTGGCGAAGTTATAAGTAGGGAAGCCATCAGACTTGATGAGGATCTGTTCATCGAGTGTTTCGTTCTCTACTGTAATTCTGCCAAATACTTCATCATCAAAACTTGTTGTGCCGGTTTCCGGAATGGTCTGACGGATGACAAATGGTTCACCAGCTGCGATTCTTGCTTCAGCTTCTTCAATGGTCAGGTTCTTGCAAGGGTCATCATACTTGAAAGATTCACCACGTGCTTCCTGCAGCTCACGCTGGGCATTGATCATATCTTCATCACAGAAGCAGTAGTGTGCACCACCTTTGCGGATGAGTTCCTTTGCATATTCCATATACAGACCGCTCTTGACGCGTTCTGACTGTACATATGGTCCAACCGGACCGCCTACATCTGGTCCTTCATCATGTTTGAGACCACACTGTTTCATCGTTTCATAAATAATATCTGTCGCACCTTCTACAAGTCTTCCCTGGTCAGTATCTTCAATACGCATGATGAAGACACCTTCAGGATCTTTCTTTGCGACAAGATATGCATAGAGCGCCGTTCTCAGGTTACCAATGTGCATATAACCTGTAGGGGAGGGCGCAAATCTTGTTCTGATCGTCATTTGTACTTACTCCTTTACCCGCACTATTTTACACGCAAACAGGGAAAAATGCTATGTGCTCAGGAAGACAAAAAAAGCAGATACATCATTGTATCTGCAATCAGGCTGGGATAGAGAGATTCGAACTCCCGAAATGGCTGGTTCAGAGCCAGCTGCCTTACCGCTTGGCTATATCCCAACAGCAAAATTAATTATACACATATTTTTCTTTCATGCAACACTTTTGTTAAAAAAGTGAAAAAACATTTTTTTGTACAGCAATAGCATTAATGAGCAGGTGTATGTTTCCTTGCTTTGATAAAGCAACAAAGCAGTCTCTTGTTGATAAGGGCAGTATCCGCAAACTGGTTGAACAGGGGCTGCCAGCTTGTAACAATTGATGAACTTGCGGCATTGCGCAATGTACAGCTGGGTCAGGGATCACACTTTGGCTGGTGAAAAATGGCGGACTGGGAATATTGAAACCTGGAAAACAGGCGGTACAATGATAGTATCAAAATGAACTGACGGAATCTCCATTGGAGGTTCCGTTTTTCTGTTTGTTCATTTTGGGAAGGAGGACATATGATAAAACAGTTTTTCCGGAAGCTGTCAGCTGCACTATGTGCAATTGTGCTTGCTGGCACTTCCCTCAATGTCAATGCGGCTTCGCAGATTACCTACACCGGTACAGGTTGGGAGTACACAATGGTACAGCACTCAACCGGAACGGTATATGACAACGGCATTACGTATGGTGGGGAAGGTCTTATCATGGTCACGTTATCTGATGGTACTCAGGTTCCTGGCTATTGTATTGACCCAAATGCATACCTTGCCCTGAATGGCTATAGTGAAGTGCCAGCAGTAAACTATGATGGTCTTGATGCAGCAACGAAAGAAAGACTGAATCTGGTTACCTATTTTGGTTATGGATATGGAAACCACAGTGGCAATGAATGGTACCTTGCTACGCAGTCTCTTGTTTCGGATGCGATTCTTGGTGGTGCAGAAGTCACCTGGACAAATATTCACACCGGTGAAGAAAGCCAGTTCCTGGATAAGATCAATGAAATCGAATCATTGATCAGTGACTACAAACGGACACCGGCTTTTGATATGTATCATTCTGATGGCACAAAGGCTGACACAAATGATGCCTTTTATGCCGGAGAAGTCGTCAAACTCGTTGACCGCGAAAACCGCCTTGCCAAATACAAAATCACCGGAATGACAGGGGCTGTATTATGTGATGCTTCTGGAAATGACAAAGCGATTCCCGAAGGTGAATTTGGTGAAAATACCATGTATGTCCGATTTGATGTTCCAGGAGACTGTAATATCAGTCTTACCTATGGTGAAAATCCCATCCATTCCAATGCACAGTTCATCATGGTAAAACCTGGTTCTCAGAATATTGTGACCTGTGGTTCACTGGCCAATGTACAAACCACTTCTGTGAGTCTTCGCGCACGCAATATCAGTATCTTTGTTGAAAAGATGTCTGCAGAAAATGAAACAGAACATGTAACTGGTGCTTTGATGCAATTGAGGGATACGACGGATTCTTCCCTGACGGATCCAGGCTGGAAGTGGACAACAGATGGTACAAGACACGAATGTAAGAATCTTCGCCCTGACCATACATATGTACTGGAAGAACTTGCTGCTCCGACTGGAAAATATGTCATGGGACCAGTTGAAATCAAAAATCCTGTACAAGGTGCGGTATATGGCTATCAGGAAGGTGTCATAGATGCCAATATTGACTATGAAGTATTAAAGATTGATGGTGATAGTGGAGAACCACTGGCTGGTGTAACATTGCAGTTATTGACTGAAGAAGGCAATGTATTGCATGAATGGGTAACAGATGGAACACCACATGCCATCGGCAGTTATCTTTCCGCAGGAAAGACATATCGCATTCATGAAAGCAAGACATTGCCAGGTTACTACTTCATGGGTGAAGATACCGTATTTACAACTTCGACATATGCAGCAGAACCGGTAACTATTACGGCCAGAAATTTCAAAATTCATAAACTTGTTGATAAGGTCAATGAAAATGGAAAGTCTGTCAAAGGCGCAAAACTGGAATTAAGGAATGCGGACAATGAGGTATTGGACAGATGGACATCGGGAGAGCCACATGACATCTCCCGCTTTTTGTATCCGGGATGTTCCTATACCATTGTGGAAACCGATGCTTCTTTGCACTACTACCTGGCGGTGGACCATGCCTTCCAGGTTACCATGACAAAGCCGGAAAAAGAAACGGTGGAAGACCCGGATGTCATCACCATTGTCAACCACCATATCAAGTACAAATTTGCCAAGACAGATGAAGAAGGCAATGTGATCGAAGGTGCGCATCTTGCTATCTATGATATTACGGAAACAGAGGAACTGTCTGAAGATAACCTCGTCTTTGACTGGGCTTCTACTTCCAAAGCTGTTTCCTACAACAATCTTGAAAGAGGACATACATACAAACTGGTCGAATATGGAAGTGTACAGGGACATTATGTAACCAGTGACAAGACCTGGACTGTACCTGAAAACCGTGAAGATGAAGCAGATCCTGGGCTTTCCGATGGTACATGGGATGATGATGGCCTGTATATCACCATTACGGCAATTGATGAACGTATCCGCCTGTTGATCGAAAAGGTGGATGAAGATGGCAACCCTGTCAGTGGGGCAAAGCTCACCCTTGTGGACAAAGATGAAAACAAGGAAATTGCGACCTATACATCGACAGATCAGCCAATTGAAGTTGATCCGTTGCTGCTCTCTGCCGGACACCACTATGTCCTGCAGGAAACAATGGTACCAGCTGGCTATCATTCAGCAGAGGATGTTTCGATTGCTGTACCATGGCAGGCGGATGAAAGTGGGGAGCCACTGCGCCTTGTCATGAAAGATGTATCCATTGATGCGACAGCTCTCAAGACAGATGAAAAGGGGAATCCCATTGCGGGTGTAAAGCTTGCCATTCTTGATAAAGAATCGGAAGAAGTCATCCATGAATGGATAAGTACAAACGAAGCTGAATCAATTGGTATGTATCTTGAAGAAGGCAAGGCATATGTGCTCAGAGAGTTGTCTTCTCTTCCTGGTTACCATCTGGCAAAGGATGTACCATTTACCATTTCCAAAGACAATCATGAACCAGTCCGTCTTGTGATGGAAAACAAACCGGTAGAAGTTACATTCCATAAATTTGATGAAGAAGGAAATGTACTCAAAGAAGCATTGATGCAATTGATGGATGAAGAGGGCAAAGTCATTTATGAATGGATGAGCAAAGATACACCAGAAGATATCAGCCAGTATGTTGAAGCAGGAAAGTCATATGTCATTCATGAAGCAGAGGCGCCTGTTGGTTATTATGGCAGTGAAGACCTTTCCTTTACGGTTTCCCTCTATCCTGAAGAACCATTGGATCTTTCGATGTATGACGCAAAGATTGAAAGAACGGTTGAAAAGACAGATGGTGAGGATAAGCCATTAGCAGGTGCAGAACTTGCCTTATGTGATAGTGAATGCAATTACATTGAAACATGGGTCAGTGATGGAAGTGCACATGCGATTGGTCATCTGTTAATGGCAGGTGAAACATATACCATTCATGAAATCAAATCACCTGATGGCTATTACCATGCGGAAGATGTAACATTTACCGTTCCTTCAATCAAGGATGAAGAAGAAACAGTGATTACATTAAAAGACCATGCGATAACTTACCTCATTGATAAATGTGATGAAGAAGGCAATCCGGTCAGTGGTGTTAAGCTTGTATTGAAAGACAGAGATACGGGTGAAGAAATACCATTGGAAAACGATGGTATAACGAAAGATGAACCATTGGTACTCGATAAGGTGCTCATTGCAGGTCATACATATATTCTGCATGAAGAAGAAGCGGTACCTGGTGTACATACTGCAGCAGATATTACCTTTACAACACAGCTCTATGGACAAAAGGGAACCGTAAAGATCAGAATGATTGATCAGAGTGCAGCCATTACGATACGCAAATGTGATGAAGATGGTAATGCTCTTGCAGGCGCAAAACTCATCATCTATGAAACAGATGTGGATGCGGATGGCAATACCATCATCCGCAAAGATGAATCAGGTAATCCGATCATTGCCATGTCGTTTGTCTCGGGTGATGCGCCATATGATGTCAGTGACTTCCTTGTTGGTGGAAAGACATATATCCTCCATGAAGAAGAAGCACCAGATGGCTATCAGATAAGTGAAGATATTGTCTTTACCCTCGAAGGTACAAAGACTAGTCCACAAAGTGTGCTCATGACCGACAGAGAAGTACCTGAAGATGTAGAAACAGGTATATTTGTATCGGCGAGGTCATATGTAGTATTGCTTGCGGCTTCAGCACTGCTTGTTGCAGTTTTGATCAGAAAGAAGTAAAAACACGTGGTATGTAAGCGCTATTATGCATGCATACCACATTATAAATGTAAAAATATTGTAAATTTCATGTATAATGAAGCGGTCATATGAATAAAGGGGGACTTATGCTAGAAAAATTGTTCAGTCTATCGAAGAATGGCACAAGTGTCCGTACGGAACTTGTGGCAGGTCTAACTACATTCATGACCATGGTCTACATCCTGGCACTGAATCCATCTATTCTCAGTGCATCCGGCATGGATGCTGGTGCAGTACTTACCGCAACAGCCGTATCTTCTGCCGTAGCATGTTTCTGTATGGCTGCATTTTCCAATAAGCCATTTGCCTTGTCTGCAGGACTTGGTCTCAATGCTTACTTTGCCTATACAATCTGTGGTGAGATGGGGTACAGCTGGCAGGCTGCTTTAACAGCAGTACTTGTGGAAGGCATCATCTTCATCATCCTGTCTTTGACAAATATCCGTGAAGCAATCTTCAATGCCATCCCAGGACCACTCAAGATTGCAGTATCTGTCGGTATTGGTTTCTTCATTACTTTTATAGGTTTGCAGAATGCGCATGTCATCGTTGATGGCAGCTCACTTGTTTCTCTGTATTCCTTCACCGATGCATTGAAGGATGGTTCCTTCTTCACTGAAGGTATTACCGTCATCCTTGCCCTGATTGGTGTCATTCTGATCCTGACCATGCTGCATAAGAATGTAAAAGGCTATATGCTGTTTGGTATTCTCATCGTCTGGGCACTTGGCATCATCGCTGAACTGACCGGCCTTTATGTACCCAATCCGGAAGCTGGTTTCTATTCTGTCATTCCTTCGAGCATTGTCAGTATGCCTGCTTCCATGTCCAGCACTATGTTTCAGTTTGATTTTGGTTTCATCCTTGAACATCCGGTTGATTTTTTTGTCATGATGTTCTCTTTCCTGTTTGTGGATGTATTTGATACACTAGGCACTGTCATCGGTTGTGCATCCAAGGCAAATATGCTCGACAAGGATGGAAGACTCCCGGGTATTCGTGGTGTACTTCTGGCAGATGCGGTTGGTACAACCGTAGGTGCATGCCTTGGTACTTCTACCATCACAACATTCGTAGAATCTTCTTCCGGTATTACAGAAGGTGGAAGAACAGGTCTTACTTCTGTGACAACCGGTTTCCTCTTCCTTGTTGCACTGTTTCTTTCACCGCTGTTCCTCACCATTCCATCATTTGCAACTGCACCGGCACTCATTGTTGTTGGTTTCCTGATGATGCAGCAGGTTGGCAAGATTGACTGGGATGATCTCATTGATGCTGCACCATGCTTCATCTGTATGACAATGATGGGCTTTGCCTACAGCATTTCCGAAGGTATTGCATTTGGTGTCATCTCCTGGGTTGTCCTGCATCTTCTGGCAAAGAGAAGAGAGAACACTTCCTTACTGATGTATATACTGGCAATCATATTTGTGTTGAAATACTTCCTGATATGATCACAAATCCGCTGCGGCGGATTTTTCTTTTGCTATAATGGTATCCGATATGAAAACAATCGATATTCTTTTAAAAACGTATGATGGACATGTACATCCATTGATAAATGACCTATGCAGATCAAATGCCTTAGAGCGCATAGATCACATCGACATGAATTGTGGGATGAATTATACATCTCATCCTTTGTTTCAAAAGATGTCTTCTTACAGCCGCCTTCGCCATAGTATTGGCACGGCAATGATCATCTATCATTTCACCCACGATGAAACGATGATGCTTGCCGGATTGTTTCATGACATTGCTACACCTGTCTTTTCTCATGTCATTGATTTTCTCAATGGTGACTATGAAAAGCAGGAATCTACGGAAGAAAAGACAACTGAAATACTATTGCATGATCCATGGATCATGGATGTTCTTGAACAAAAGCATATTGCGCTTTCTGCTGTAGATGACTACCATATCTATCCCATTGCGGATAATGAAACACCAAAGCTTTCTGCAGACAGACTGGAGTATTCATTGTCCAATATGGTGAACTATGGATTTGCCAGGATTGATGAAGCGATAGAGTATTACAAAGATCTTGTCATTTCCCAAAACGAAGAAGGAACAGAGGAAATCGTTTTTCAAAGTGAAGATATAGCTGCTCTGTTTACACGGCATGTGCTGCAGTGTTCATCAGTCTATTCATCTGACTTTGACCGCTATGCGATGGATGTACTGGCGTCTATTGTCAAAGATGCGATTGCACAACATGTAATTACTGTGGATGATCTCTATCACGATAGCGAGGATGCATGTATCCGGAAACTGTGCAGGGATGAAACCATCCGGAATGAATGGTTATCCTTCACAAAACTGAAAGAGGTTGTCCCGTGTCCTGCAGGCACAGCGGGCAGTCGGATTATCCCGGCAAAGAAGAGATGGATTGATCCTTTTGTCAAAGGAAAGGGCAGAATCAGTATGCTTAATGCAGAGATCAAAGAACAAATTGATTTGTATCGAAACAAAGACTATACATATGCAGTAATAGAGGAGAATTGAAAATGGAAGAAAAAGTTATTGTTGTTGCCAGCACAAATGCAGGCAAAATCAGGGAATTCAAGGAAATGCTTGAACCGGAAGGTTATACGGTAAAAAGCCTTGCGGACTATCCGGATATTGGTGAGATTGAAGAAAATGGAACTACATTTGAAGAAAATGCCATTATCAAGGCAAAAGCAGTCACTGACCGTTATGGCATCATGGCTATTTCAGATGACTCTGGTCTCAGCATTGATGCCTTCGATGGAGGGCCAGGTATTCATAGTGCAAGATTCTTAGGTCATGATACTTCTTATGATTACAAAAACAAGGTCATTCTGGAAAGACTTGCTGGAAATGATAACCGTAACTGCCACTATACATGTGCAATTGCCGTCACGAGACCTGGAAAAGAACCAGTGGTTTTTTCAGAAATCTGTGCCTGTACAATAGCGGATGAACCACGTGGAACAAATGGTTTTGGTTATGATCCGATTGTTTACTATCCACCCCTTGGCAAGACGATGGCAGAAATGAGCAAAGATGAGAAAAATGCGATTTCTCATCGTGGCAAGGCATTGCGGAAGTTCGAGGCATGGCTAGATGAACAACATTAAGAAAATTGTATGTGCAATTGCCTTCTTTCTGCTGTCTCTTGCTAGTATTTTGACCATTGTCGATCTTTGTTGTTTTGGCCGTGGCTTTTATGAACAGGAATATGCCAAAGACAATACAGCAATGCGCATCGGCATGAGCGATGAAGACCTCATGAAAAGTACAAATGCCCTCCTGGACTACCTGCAGGATGAAAGGCAAGACATTGTTGTAGATGCTGAAGTCAATGGAGATATGCGGGAAGTGTTTGATGAAAGGGAAACGGCTCATATGGTCGATGTCAAAGACCTGTACCAGGGAGCTATCCTTGTGCGCAATATCACCGCCATTGCCGGATCCCTGTTACTTTGTGCAATGTTAATCCTTACAAAAGAAGATCGTCTTTCCTTTGTAAAAGATGGCTTTGTCTATGGTATTGGTCTTACCATTACATTGATCGCTGCCATTGCCATTTATGCAATGGTTGACTTCACAGCATTCTGGATAAACTTCCATGAACTGTTTTTTGATAATGATCTATGGCTGCTCAACCCAAATACATCGATCATGATCAACATGTTTCCGGAAGTCTTCTTCAGTGACCTCGTCATAAGGATCATTCTTTTTACCGCAGGTCTGCATCTCATCGTATGGTTGTTATTATTTCGGCCATGGAGGAAAGCATGATACATATTGTTCTCTATGAACCAGAAATTCCACAGAACACCGGGAATATCATGCGCACATGCATGGCTTTTAACTGTCAGCTCCATCTGATTGAACCACTTGGTTTCAAACTGGATGATAAACATCTGAAACGGGCTGGTATGGACTACATTGAGGAAGTTTTCTGGACTATTTATCCGGATTGGGAGACATTTGCCGCAAAGAACCATGGTTCCATGTACTTTCTGACGCGCTATGGGTTTCATACACCAGAAGAATGTGACTTCAAAAAGGACTATGAAAGTGGGGAAGACATATATCTTGTCTTTGGCAAAGAGAGTACGGGCATTGATAAAGCAATCTTGAAACAGCATCTTGACCGCTGCATCCGTATACCCATGGTACCGGATGCCCGCAGTCTCAATTTGTCCAATTGCGTTGCAATCCTTGCCTACCAGGTGTGTGTGGCAACCGGGTTTGATGGACTCAGCGACAGGGAAGTGCAGAAGGGGGCAGACTTCCTGCTGCACATTCCCGAAGCAAATGATTAGACAGTTGGAAAATTTGTATATTATAATCAGAAAGAAGGCGGTGATAAGATGCTTGAGACAATCAGCGATATGATTTCGCTTGCGGTATTACTGCTTGTGACATTTATGTCTCTTATCTTCCTCATACGCATATTGACCGGCATGAAGAAGAAAAAGACACAGGTATTGCCACATGACTATTATGCTCATTTCAAAGATGAATGTACCGCCGATGATAGCGATGTACTATATATTCCAAACAAGACGAAACAAGGAGGGGAATTATGATTTTCGAACCAATTCATTCTGAAAAAGCACCAAAGGCTGTTGGACCATATTCTCCAGCTCTGCAGGCTGGTGACTTTATCTGTCTTTCCGGACAGCTGCCAATTGATCCTTCTACCGGCAAGATGGTCGAAGGTGATATCCGTGTACAGACAAGACAGTGTCTGAAGAATCTTGAAGCAGTTCTTTCAGAAAGAGGACTGGATCTTTCCTATATCATGATGGTCCGTGTATACCTTAGTGACATGAGTGACTTTGCGGGAATGAATGAAGTCTATAGTGAAATGTTTAAAGAACCATATCCGGCAAGACTCTGTGTCGGTGTTTCCCTTCTGAATGGGGCAAAGGTGGAAATTGAAGCATTTGCCATGGACACAAGAGCACTGGAAGTCATCTGTGCATGTGATGGCTGTGACAGCTGTGCAGAAAGTGAACATTGCGAGGGAGCGAAAGAATAATGATTGACGCCGATATCGTTTATTACGATCCGGCGGCAGGTAAAACCGTGATCATCAGTGAGACTGGTCGTCATGGTTTTTTTATTGGAACACCAATAAAGTGGCTGGATCAGATGTGTATTGCCCATGGTTCGACATACAAGGGAAGGGTGGATGCATTCCGCATCCTGACAGATACTGTACAAAAGCCTGCTGTCCTGATTTCTGAAATGACCCACCAGATTTTTTTTCCGACTGTTTCAAGCACAAGTGATGACTGTGTCTGGTTATGTGCCGAGAGGATTTTTTCAATTCATGCAAAAGATGCCCAACACAGCCTTGTTCTTTTCATGGACGGGAATAAAATAGAACTGGCAGTCAGCAGAAGAACACTTATGAAGCAGATGAAACGCTGTGAAATGTTTCTCGAAAAGATGCGCAGTGAGATAGAAAGACTTCAGACAAATGGAAATAACTGACTGCAGGATTTATGACAAACGAAAAGAAAACACTTAAATTTACACCAAAAGACCTCCAGTACGTAGCAGCCATAACGGCATCGGCGCTATTGTACTCCTTCACGATGAACTCCTTTATCCAGTCAGGGAACCTCTTCCCAGGTGGTTTTTCCGGTTTATCGCGGCTGATATCCATGGTATGTGATACATACCTCAATATTTCCATCTCGTTCAGTGTCATTTACTTTGCACTGAATGTATTTGTGACATTGTTTGTCTTCAACAAACTCGGCCACAAGTTCATCATATACTCCGTACTCTGGTATACGTTGACTTCCATTTTCACCGCATCATTAGATGTGGCACCAATCACCCATGAGCCTCTTCTCATTTCGGTATTTGGTGGACTATTGAATGGTATAGCCATGGGCATTGCCCTGCGCAACAATGCAAGTTCAGGTGGAACTGACTTTCTCGCTATTTATCTTTCCATGAAGACAAACCAGTCAAGCTGGAATACAATCCTCTTATGCAATGGTGTCATCCTTACCATTGCCGGTATGTTATTTGGCTGGAATGCAGCTCTGTATTCCATCATCTTCCAGTTTGTTTCGACCCAGGTTGTCAACCAGATTCATTCCCGATTCAAGTTGTCTACATTGCAGATTGTAACAAACAAACCAGATGAAGTATGTCATGCTTTGTTTTCCATTGTAAGACATGGCATAACAAGAATCCGCTGCGAAGGGGCATACACCGAACAGGAACACTGGCTGTTATTGACGACGGTGAATACATACCAGCTCAAAGAAATTCTTGAAGTTGTCAAAATGGAAGACCCACATGCCTTCATGGCCATCAGCCACTCAGAACGCATTGTTGGAAATTACTACCAGAAGCCGCTTGATTAGTGATTTAACACGAATTTGATTGACCTTTTTCTCTCTCATTTCTAAAATAAAATGAAAACGCAATTTCAAAGGAGGTGGTTCTTCATGCATGTGGATGGTGATTGGATAGGACATGATGTTTTGAAGAATCATTGGGAAGAGGGATTGCAATGTATAAAAAAATTGATGAAAGAGAAATTGAAATATTCAGAAATCTTCTGAAAGAGAAAAAATATGCAACATTAAGAGGCAGGGCAAGGGACATGAATGTCATCGATGTCGCAACGATCATGGAAGCGATGGAAGATGAAGACATGTTAAAGATGTTCCGCCTGTTTCCAAAAGAGCTGGCAGCAGATGTATTTGCAGAACTGGAAGATGATTCCCAGCAATATATCATCACCCAGCTTTCCGAAAAAGAAGCAGGTGTAGTCATCGATAACCTGTATGCCGATGATGCGGCTGACCTTCTGGAAGAGATGCCTGCCAATGTTGTCAAAAAGCTGCTGGCGAATGCCCAGCCTGACACAAGGGAATATGTTAATCATCTTTTGCAATATGAGGAAGACACAGCAGGATCGATCATGACGGTTGAATTTGTTGACCTCAAAGAAGATATGACGGTCCGTCAGGCAATTGAACGCATACGTAAAGTTGGTATGGACTCTGAAACCATCGATACATGTTATGTATTGAATCCAAAGAGACTGCTGCTTGGGACAATTGCCATCCGCACACTCATCCTCAATTCTCCAGATGCGGTTATTGGGGATCTCATGCATGATGATCCGATTTCTGTCATCACATCTGCTGACCAGGAAGTTGTTGCCCATATCTTCCAGAAATATGACTTTACTGCAATGCCGGTTGTGGACAAGGAAAACCGCATGGTTGGCATTATTACCGTAGACGATGTCATGGATATCATCCAGCAGGAAGCGACAGAAGATATGGACAAGATGGCCGGTATTCTGCCTTCTGATAAACCATATCTCAAAACAGGGGTATTCGATACATGGAAAAAGCGTATTCCGTGGCTGTTGTTATTGATGATTTCTGCTACATTTACCGGTTCTATCATCACCAGTTTTGAAGATGCACTGAGTAAGTTTGTTGTGCTGACTGCCTATATACCAATGTTAATGGGAACTTGTGGTAATGCCGGTTCCCAGGCTTCTACGGAAGTTGTGCGTGCGCTGTCACTTGGTGAAGCTTCCCCAAAAGACTATTTCAGAATTGTCTGGAAGGAGATGCGGGTAGGTATGATATGTGGTATTACTCTTGCGGTATGCAACTTCATCAAATGCATTACCTTTGATGGTCTCTCTCCACAGATGGCACTAGTCATCTCATTGACCATTGTCCTTGCGGTATTTATTTCCAAGATTGTCGCATCGACCATTGTCCTGATCATTTCCAGGCTCAACCTCGATCCGGCAGTTGTCGCTTCCCCAATGCTTGCGACTTTCTCTGATGCACTTTCTCTCTCATTATATTTCTCCATTGCTACACAGATTCTGCACTTATAATGGCCTAAAGTACAAAAACGGTATACCATCTGGTATACCGTTTCATTTGTCAGTCAATGATTTCCATGCCAAGGGCACGCTGTACTTTATCAAGCTTTGCGTCCGCAATGGCATTTGCTTTTTCAGCACCTTCTTTCAATGTTCTTTCCAAAAGGTCAGAAGCATTGATTTCATTGTATCTTGTCTGGATTTCTTCAAGCTTTGCACATACAGCATCTGCAACTGAACGCTTGAAGTCACCATAACCCTTGCCGGCAAACTCCTGTTCGATATCACCAAATGGGCGGTCATTGCTCAAAGAGGACAATATCTGCATCAGGTTGGAAATACCAGGCTGGTTTTCCGGGTCGTAATGGACATTGGCAAGGCTGTCTGTCACTGCACTCATGATCTTCTTTCTTGCTTTCTTGAGATCATCGAGCAGGTAGATGCAACCTTTTTCGTTGTTTTCGGACTTGGACATCTTCTTGGAAGGATCATTCAATGACATGATGCGCGCACCGACTTTGGCAATCAGTGGCTCTGGTACGGTGAAGAGGTCACCATAGCGGTTATTCATTCTTTCCGCAATATCTCTTGTCAGTTCTACATGCTGTTTCTGGTCATCCCCAACCGGTACATATGCAGCATCATACAAGAGAATATCGGCAGCCATCAGAGCAGGGTAGGTATAAAGACCACCGGAGAGATTTTTCTCACCCTTTGCCATCTTGTCCTTGAACTGGGTCATGCGGTTAAGCTCACCCATATATGTGTGGCAGCACATGATATACCCAAGCTGGGCATGGGCACGTACATCTGTCTGTAAGAAGATGGTAGCCTTCTTTGGATCAAGACCACAGGCAAGGTACAGTGTTACGCAGTCTTTGAGATTTTTCTGTAAGACAGAAGGTTCCTGCGGGACAGTAATGCAGTGCAGGTTGGCAATGAAGGCAAACATTTCATAATCATCCTGGTATTCAACAAAGTGCTTCAATGCGCCAATGTAACTGCCAAGGTGCAATTGACCTGTCGGCTTGATGCCGGATAACATTCTTTTCTTTTCCATATCTTTACTCCTGAAAAAATGAAAACGTCTCTTCAAATGAAGGGACGCAAGAGACTTCGTGCGCGGTACCACCCGACTTATCTGCAGTTGCAGATCACTTTTATCTAGGATAACGGACTTTCCGTGCCATTTCTGGCAAGTGCTCCCGGGCTCCAGATGTCCAATGTCTTCCATAACAGTTCTCACCAGCCACTGTCTCTCTTGATGGTCCCCACAGGACTGCACCCGATCAATGCAATTCTTATTATTTCACAAGTGAAAATGGAAATCAATATTGATGCGTTTCCGTTTGACTCACATGCTATAATACATAACAGGAGATACTGAAAAATGATCGTTGTATATACATCACCGGGATGTGCCAGCTGCCGCAAGGTCAAGCAGTGGCTGAAGGACAGGGACATTCCTTATATCGAAAAAAACATATTCAAGACATTGCTCAATGAAAATGAGATTAAGCATCTTTTGATGCGGAGTGAAAATGGCAGTGATGATATCATTTCTAAACGCTCCAAGATCATCCAGGAAAGCGGGGTAGACATTGAAAGCATGACAACCGATGAACTTGTTCACTTCATCAGACAGAATCCAAGTGTCATGAAACGTCCGATCATCATATCCGAAAACAGTTTTCAGGTAGGCTATGATGAAGAGGAAATCAGTGTATTTGTTCCCCGTGAACTGCGAAAGATCGCAAGTGGTGGCTGTACGGAAGACTGTCCGAATTATGCGGTCTGTGGAAATGTGAGAAAGGAGTGCGAATAAGAGGCCTTATGGCTTCTTTTGTTTGAAGTGTGAATAAAATGACGTAAAAATAGTAAAAGAAGCCGCATTAAAAACATCAATGAGTAAAAGCTTGGTTTTTAACCAGATGGAAGAATGTTAGCA
>CASEPS010000008.1 GCA_949289855.1 uncultured Erysipelotrichaceae bacterium | reverse complement strand
ACCGCATCAGCTTGCCCTTGTCAACAGTTTTTTTATCTGTTTCTCGGTTGTTGCCTCAGCGCATGTATGAATTTACTCTTTTTCCTTACGCTTGTAAAGCATGAATTTTATGTAAGCGGTTATCATTTTTCTAAATCTGTAAACAAAAGATACCCCACTGGTCAGTGAGGTATCCTTTGCACTCAAATGAATCGTAGATTATTCTTCTGTATCTTCTGTCTTTGTGCGCAACACATAACGTGTTGTTAAATCCATATCTTTGTTATCTCCGGCATATTCCCTGTACGTTTCATTCATTGCTTTTATTTCATCCATGATTGTCTCTAACATATGCAATTCATCTACGCCAAGGTCCACTTTTTCTTTCAGTATAGATAGTCCTTCATCATGGAATTTCTGCTGTCCATCCGCAAGCCGGCTTGCACCATCATGTAATGTTTCAAAAGCTTTCTGTAACGTATCTAATCCATCTGCCATTGCATGTAACGAACTGCTTTGATCTGCTATTGTCTGTGTTCCATTCTGCAATGATGCCATACCACCATTTATTTTGTCATTGTTTGTGGAAAGGGTGGTGGTTGCTTCTTTGATTGCATCTATGCCTGCCTCTGACTGCTTTTGCAGAGTTGTTATTCCATCATTTAATGCATTTGCGCCTGCCGCAAGGGATTGTGTGCCCTGAATGAGTTTGTCACAAGCTCCATCTATCGCTCCCTGCATACCAAGCAGCATCTCTATACTTCCATCAGAAGAGCTGACAATTCCATTCAATGTCTCTAATGCTGCCTTTGCATTGGTTATATCATTCTGCAATCCATTCAATTGATTAATGGCGGAAGAAAGTGTATCCGTCATGCCATTTGCATTACCCAATGTGTTTTGTAATGCTGCAAATGCACCATGTAATGTTTCTGCCTGCTGGCTTAAAGTTGCTATAGAGTTGTTGATGGTTGTCTTCGCTTCGCCATCTGGAAGACTTGCTGCTGCCTCTTGCATTGCACCAATGGATAGTGTCAAAGCACTGGTAATCTCATTTGTGGAAGATTGCAGTGTTGTCTGCAATGGGCCAAGACTATTGATCGTATTTGATAGTGTTGTGCTAAGACCATTCAATACCGCCAGGTCATTGGCAATTGTATCTGCCATTCCAGATAACAATTGATCTGCTGTTTCCATATTCTGCATCATGGCTGATACATCAGTAGATGTCATCGTTGTATCGATCTGGTTTTTGAAATCCGTAATACCTTTTTCCAACGCAGAAATACCAGCTGTCAGGGAAGGGTGTTGCTCATCAACTGATGTTGTGATCGCTGCGGATAGTTTTGCAGCACCTTCGGGAATTGCATACAAACCATCCACACCATCATTCAACTGTGCTACACCACCTGTATACTGACCAAGCGCACTCTGCAGACTTAACGCACCATCATTGAGTGTCAATACACCTTTGCTCAAAGTACGGATATTAGTGGAAGAAGAAGTCAAAGGCAATGATTCATTGATCAATTGCTTTGTCCCTGTTTCCAATTGTCTTGATCCATCAAGAAGTTTCTCATCCGCATTCATGAGTTCACTGATGCCACTTGTCAATGCATCAATGGAACTGTCTTCATCCAGACCATCTTCTAACTGTAACTCATTACTCATGACCATCATCATGGATATGCTTTCATAATCCTTTACATCACATTCCATGACCACATCATCTCCAACGGTTAATTGATCAGACACCTTTGAAAGATCTGCAGAATCCAATGTTTCCTTCAATCCTGGAACTGAGGCAAATACAAGCATCTGCCTTGATCCATCATTGACGATCTTCCCCTGTTCACAAGTCACATTGGAAACATGGTCATTATCCAATGTCAACATGCCACCAGCCACAAACAATGGATGTATGACAACCTGCTTTCCATTGATTTCTTTTGTCTCTGTATTTTCATTTGTCATATGCAAATGCATTGAAAGATGACCACTTTTACCAGCAAGATCACTTTCTTCTATCTCTTCACCATCTAATGTATAGGTGATATTGATGGAAACAGGCAGTTTCTCTGTTGCCTTGCCCTGGTAATAGAGATCATTGCCATCTGTGTTCCATGTATAGACGCCATCATTCTCCTCTGGTACTTCATCCGTTTTGACATTCTTTACATCTGTTAAATCCAGCTTTTCTTTAATATTGTGAATACCACCATCATGATGAAGCCAGGAAGATACCACAATATCAGAAACCACGCCATCTCCATTTAATACAGCATATACGGTCTCTGTCTTTTCTATCCTGCTATCACCATTTCCTTCATCTGCCAGAACTGGTACAGACATTGCCGTCGTAGACGCAAGAACCACACTCAATGCAACACTGCCTGTTACTTTCAAAAACTGTTTCATGTTCATACATTCACATCCTTCCTTTTGGCCATCCTTTTGTTGTCTTCTCAATAAACGTATGGAAGAACACCAACAACGATGGCAATACAAACAAAATACTGACGACAGAAATCAAGGCACCACGGGCCAGCAATACGACAAGACTTTTGATCAGATCCATCTTTGCAAAGAATGACACACCAATGCATGCCGCAAAGAAGGAAAAACCACTGGTCATGATGGAAATACTCGACCGCTTTGTCGCAATACGCGCAGCTTCTCTGATGCGCTTTCCATTTTCCAATTCTTCTTTAAACCTCGTTGTTAAAAGAATCGCATAGTCTACCGTAGCCCCTAACTGGATGGTGCCAATTACCATGCCCGCAATAAAGGGAAGGGTTGTTCCGGTAAAGTACGGAATTCCCATATTGATAGAAATCGCAAATTCAATAGAACCAACAAGAATGATGGGCAACGCAAAGGACTTGAAGGTTATCGCCACAATGACGAAAATCAAAGCCACAGAAAGAATGTTTACCATCGCAAAGTCGGTATTTGTCGTGTTGATCAGATCTCTGGTCATACTGCCTTCTCCACCAATCAAACCATCCGGGTCATAGGCATGAATGATGGCATCCAGCTGATCCAGCTGGTTATCTATTTCGGTTGTCGCAGACTTGTAGTCACTATTGACAATCAGAAGCTTATGACCACCATTTTCAAAAATATCCTTCACCACCTGTGGCTTGAAAGAATCCGGAAATCCCGGTCCCACAAACGCTTCATAACTGATGATGGTATTCACCCCATCCAGATCCTTGATTTCATCTGACATCTGCTGTATTTCAGCTGTAGAAAGAGCATCATCCACCAGCACAAAATGGGTTGTTGTCATATCAAATGCATCTTTCAATTCGTTAGTGCCAATAATTCCCGGGAAATCAGAAGGCATACCAGAAATCAGATCATAATATGTCTTTGTATGTGCCTGTCCATACATAAACGGTATGAAGATCAGTATAAAGGCAACCAGTATCTTCTTATAGTGCTTTATGACAAATTGCGGTTGCTTCCTCAATTCATGAATGATTGTCTTATGTTTGTACTTCTCAATCGGTTTATCAAAAAACATCAATAAACTTGGCAGGATGAAGATAGTAGATAATACACCAAACACTACACCCTTAGCCATGACGATGCCAATATCCCTGCCAAGTGTCAGCTGCATCACACACAAAGCAACAAAACCAGCAATGGTTGTCGTAGAACTAGACGTTATTGAGGTAAACGTTGCCTGGATAGCTTTTGCCATCGCTGTTTCATTATCCGCATGTTTCTTTTCTTCCACATACCTGTGTAACAAAAAGATGGAATAATCCAATGTTACCGCAAGCTGTAAGACAACTGCCAAAGCTTTGGTTATATAGCTGATTTGTCCAAGGAAGATGTTTGTTCCAAAGTTGTAAATGATCGGGAAGATCATTCCAAGCATGAATACAATTGGCGCAACTGTACTTTCCAATCCAAGATACAGCACAACCATGCACAACACCACCGCAATACCCGCATAGATTGGTGTATCATGTTCTGTCTGCTCTTTTGTATCTTCTGATATAGAAGAAATACCACCAAGATAACAATCCTCATCTGAAAGTTCCTTAATCTCTGCAATGGCTTGCATAGTCTTAGGAGAAGAAGTCGGTTCTTCAAAGGTCACAATCATCATTGTGCTGTCTCCACTATAGAGCATCTCTTCTATATCATCTGGAATCGCTGTTTTGGGTATGGAAATATCCAGGACATCATCCCTCCATATGCACTTTTCCACGCCATCTATCTGATTGATTTGTTCTTTGATTACTGCTGCCTCATGATCTGTCTTGTTATTCAGCACAAGAAAATCAACACTGGAGAGATTGAAATCATCCCCCAGTATGCGTTGTGCCTGCATCGATTCTGAATCAGATGGCAGATAGGACAATAAGTCATAGTTGATATCTGTCCGGAAATATCCATAGATACCAGGAATCAGAAGAAGCACCGCAACACAAAGAATCACATTGCGGAATTTCACAATCCATTTCGCCAGTTTTTCTATCATTGACCCACTCATTTCATCCTTTCTTTTTCATTCCGCATGACAGTATAGAACAAAATGACTTTTGGTCAATTATTTAGAATGACATTTATGCGATGGCACACTTTACAATTGCATGCATTTGATCAAATGGTCATTTTTCGTTTCCACATATCACTCCTCAGCATATAATGAATATATGAAAAGCAAAGTGTTGGAAAATAAGAAACAGAAACAGGAAAAATTATTGCATGCCGCATTTACTCTGCTCAAAGAGAAAGATATTGTGGATGTGACCGTCAATGACATCACTAAAGAAGCAGGACTTGCCAAAGGTACGTTCTACCTCTATTTCAAAGACAAATACAACATACGGGATACATTGATTCAACAGGAAACATCCAGGCTATTTGAAGAAGCACTGGCTGCCTTAAACAAAAATGACATCCGCAATTTTGAAGATGCCATCATTTTTGTCATCAACCATATCCTTCTTGCATTAGAAAACAACCAGGATATCCTCCGCTTCATTCAGAAAAACCTTTCCTATGGCATATTCCACACAAAGCTGAAAAATGCCATTAGTGAAGACACCTTTTCTGTTGTACAGGACTTTGCAACACGGGCAGAAGCAGCAGGCTATCAGTATGAAAGACCAGATATCATTCTCTATATGATTGTCGAACTGGCAGGAAGTACATGTTATGACGCCATCCTGCATGATGATCCATTACCAATGAAACAATTCCAGCCATATCTCTACAATGCCATCCGCTCTATTCTGCATAGTTCCTTCTGACAAAAACAGGTGACAGAATTATCTGTCACCTGTTTCTTCACTTATTTCTTCTTTTTACAACAAACAATACCACTGCTGCAATACCAGAAACTGCCACAACCCCAAACCACAATGGAAGGTTTGTTCTGACACCCATCTCTAACACAGCAGATCCAGCAGAATCGTTCTTTGTTACAACACCAGCACGCTGATAACCACATACCGTGAATTCCTCATGCTTCAAACCATTCTGGGTCTCTGTTGGTTCCTGATCCACAATCCAGGTAAATGTATGTGCTGCTTCTTCAGACTTTGTACCACAGTTTTTACACTCTTTCCAGTGCCCATTTTCGTCTGCTAACCAGGCATTACCATATTCATGTGCCAGCATATCCACTTCATTGTTTGTATAGGTATGATTACAAATCTTACAGATATGTGATGTATAACCTTTTGTCGTACAGGTTGGCTCTGTCACAATACTTTCATATTGATGGTCTTCAACAGTAAAGCTGATTTCAAATGTTTTGGAAATACCTGTTTCACCTGTAACATTTACCTCTGCTGTATAGGTACCAGCTGGAAGACCCTCTTTTGGCATGACCGCAAAGGAAGTCGTTTCATCCGGTGCAAGAGAACTGTGCATACCAGTACTGTCAATAGCAAAAGCATCCGCATTTCCACCACTTATGGAAACTGCAATTCCAGTCACATCTGTATTCCCACTGTTTGAAAGCACAAAACGATTACATGAAACTTTCGTATAGCCCACATGTTTTCCTGCAAATGTGAAATCACCTGGTACTTCAACCGCATACTTTCGTGGTATGACAGTAATTGTCGCTGTCGCAGATTTGTTTTCTATTGTATCGGCGATAACCACTTTATAGGTAGTAGTACTTGTCGGAGAGACATTTACTTCATTTCCCTGCAGTGCACTTTCTTCTCCATCACCCGCATACCATGTATATGCATAGTTTCCACTTCCACCATTCGCATTTGCATGGAGTGTAACGGACTGTCCCTCTAAAATAGTTGTTTCACTTGCATCAAGAGATACCTGCAATGCACCATTCACCGTAAACGAAACATCGACGGAAACAAATGTATTTTCATTTGTTCTGACTTCAATTGTCTCCTTGTATGTACCTGCAGTTAAACCTGCCTTTGGTGTAATCGTCATTGCAGCACTATCAAGTGGTGCCAGTTCATTTGCGGACAGGGAAATGTCATAGTAAATACTTGTTGGTGCAACAAAGCTGACATTACTGTTACCGGTATTGGTAATGGTAACAGTCTTACCAAGACCATTTATCTCATAGCCTTCATTTTGTGTATCAAATGAAAGATCTCTGACATCTACAGTAATTGTATAAGAAGGCGCAATCACAACAGCTTCTGCAGCAGGGCCTGCCTTTTTGGTATCTGTCTCTTTATAGCGGACATACCATGTGCCTGCACCTGTCTCTGTACTGCCATCTGCACATGTTGTCCAGACCGTCGCATCAGCGGATGCAGCATATTCCATTGCGGGTGTTGTTCCATGGATCGTTGAACCAATACCACCTGTCACAACTGGTGCAGCCTGCTCTTCTTTTGCGGTTGCGGCAGGAAGAATGTAGTAAACATCCTTGTCTGGTGTACCCGAAAGAATGAAACCTTTTTCTGTTTTGGTACCCTTCAGACCATCAAGTTTGGACACAACATTTTCAATATAGTTATCCGGCAGATAATAGCCAACTTCTACATCTACTGTAATGGGGGGGGGGGGAAATGGCACTTCCTTTGCCAAAAGTCTTGGTTCCATTTGTGACCTTCAGACCATCATTTCCCTGAATATAAAAAGTATAGCCTCGTTCCTGTGCTGCTAATGCAGCATAGGTCATTCTTTCGTTATTGTCAGTTGTTTCTAGCCATACCTTGCAGTTTTTCAGATTATCAAAACCCATATCCTTTGCGGCTATTTCACCAGTACCAGATACTGCCTTTGCATATGCCTTAAAGCTTTCCTGTACAACAAGATATGTTCCATCCGTAACATCCTTTAAGCGCACTTTGGAATGGTCGAATGAAACCTCAGCAGAGCCAAGGTTCTTACCACACTTCTTTGCATCCATTCGCAATGTAAATGCACCAGCACCATCGGTGTCTTCAAGATTCAAAATACCACTGCTTGTTGCGGCAGGAACGTTTGCCGCAAATAAAACAGAAGAAATATCAATGCGTGCAGCGGGTTTGACATTACGCGGCATTCCCAGCCCGTTGTATTCACCAACCGCACCAAAATATGTATTCACTACAGGTGTAGTAACACCACCAACGTACATACCCTTTGGTATAAACGTAAGTGCATAGTCACCATATACTTTTGCACGATGTAGCGCACGCAGCCAGAATTCACCATCTCCGGTATATTTCAAATCAACACGCAAGCCACTATGCAAGTCACTCTCACTATTTGTTCCAACTGTAACATATGAATTCTTCTCAACAACAGAAGGATCTTTTTCAGAACTTGAAATCATGGTTAGGGTGTCAAAAGCAATCACCTTCTTCTGCCTTGCAGAGGCATATGTGAGATAATAGAGACATAGAAAAGCAGAGGTGGAACATATGGCATATCGCAATAATCTGAGTACACAGATTTCTATGGATGATTCTTTTGAAAGGCTCACAGAAAGACAAAAGAAAGTTGTATTGAAATCATGGGCTAAAGATTTTGCGGATTATGTGTTCCCTTCAATCAACAGTGATGCTTTTCGTGTGCTGTATTCCAATAGCAATGCGTCAAGACCTTCTGTTCCTGCCAACTACATCATTGGGGCTATGATCATCAAGGAACTGCTTGGGCTTACGGATGATGAAACCGTAGATATGATACAGGTTGATGTACGTGCACAGTATGCCCTGCATTCTACTTCTCTTGAGGAACAGCCTATCTCAGATCTTACTTTCAGCCGTTTCAGGGAAAGGCTTTATAACTATGAAATGGAAACTGGTATTGATCTTTTAAAAGAAGAGATGAATCATCTTTCGGATGTATTCTGCAGATATCTCAATATAAACAGACGCGTAAAGAGAATGGACAGTCTCATGGTGGCAATGCATGCAAAGAGTATGGGAAGACTGGAAATCCTGTATACAACGGTAGAAAAGTGTATAAAGCTTCTGACAAAGGAAAATGTTGTTATCCCGGATGAAATGAAGCATTATCTGGATAATGACGATCTGAATGAAGTCATTTACTATGCAAAGGGAGAAGATATAGAGCCAAGACTTATCAAAGTCATCCGTGAAGCGGAAGAAACAAAGAAACTGATGGAAGAAAAAGGATTTGATGATACCACAGAATACAAGCTTCTGATCCGTGTCATCAAGGAACAGTCAGAGAATGGAAAGCCAAGAAACAAGAAGTACATTCATTCTGACAGCCTTCAGAATCCGAATGATCCGGATGCGACATATCGCAGAAAAGCCGGCAAAGATCACAAAGGATATGTTGGCAATGGCGTAGAGGCAATAGGAGAAGAAGGAGCTTCACAGATCGTTGATTTCGACTATGAACAGAATATACACAGTGACAAATCATTTTGTGAAAAATACCTGGAAAACAATACAGAAGAGACAATGATCGCAGATGATGCATATGGATCTGCAGATCTGCAAAAGAAAGCAGAAGAGAAAAATATCAATCTTGTAACAACCAGTCTTGTCGGGAAAGAACCGGAGAAGGAAATGGCAGGCTTTGAGCTGAATGAAGAAGGAACGGCAGTCATCAAATGTCCTGCAGGAAAAACACCTGAGAAAAGCACATATGAAACATCAAATGGAATGATCCGTGTAAAGATGAGCCTTCACGATTGCGGGCAATGTCCATTAAAAGACAAATGCCATGCACAGATGCAGAAGAAGAGTGCAATAGTGATGGTATCAGAGAAAATGGTAATGAGGGCAAAATATCTCATAAAACTGGGAACAGAAGAATACAGGGAACTCAGCCGAAAGAGAAATGCAATAGAAGGCATCATGTCAGTGCTGAGAAGAAGATATCACATTGATGACATACCAGTATTTGGGTTAAAGAGATCAAAGCAATTCTTCACGATGAAGATTGGGGCCTTTAATGTTGCCAAATTACTGAAACATATAGGAGAAGTGAAGGAATTAGCAGCGTTAGGAGCGTGAAACATAGGATTCTATCTATGAAAAAAGATTAAAGCTTGTGAATTCAATACATAATTCACAAGTTCCAGACAAACCTACACGAAAGTGATTCTATGTTTCAAAAATCAGTCAAATCCAGGATGACAAAAATTAGTCAAATCCAGGATGGCTTTTGACACTCAAACCAATTTTTAATTAAATAGAATAAAACGATTCATAATTGAAGAAGGAAAAAATGTCCACATACATATTTAAATTCAAATATTTGCTCATCCCTGAATTATTGGTTGCCACACTTCGAGGAGTTAGCGAAGTAGTGCTCTCTTTTTCTATGGGTGGAATTACAAACGCAGCCATTGATCAAAACACACATCAGCTTTTTCTTTCCTCCCTGATTTGCACGGGATCACTTCTTGCCATCTATGTGTTTTATGTGCTGGAAAACTATCTTCGCAAGACATTGAGCGGTAAATCCCTTTATGCCATCAAGAAAGATCTATATGAATCTCTTTCCAGAAAAAACGAAAGAGAGTTTCACCTCAATCCGGATTCCTGGTACCTCAACATTATGCAAAGTGACATGGATGTATTGGAAAGAGATTATTTTGATGCCATGTGGAGAATGGCGAACATGTTCATCCAGTCATTGTTCTGCATGATTGCCCTTGCCTTTGTCAGCGTAAAGTTATTTGTTATCTTTGCGGTTGTTTCCATTATCCCGGAAATCATCTCCCGCTTTTTCAAAAATCCGCTTGCTAAAACAAAAGATGCTTTCTCAAAACAGAACACAATCTGTATCCAGAAACAGAAAGAATTTATCGGCGGTTTTGATACCATTTTCCACTTCGCCAAAAGTCATGTTTTTATCCCAAAATTACTGGCAGAAGACAAAAACCTTGAGCAGAAAAGAAGGAAGAAGGATGTTTACAATGTGATGGCATCCTATGGAGCGACAACGCTGAATATGATCGCCTCCATTGTCTGCATGGCTTCTGCCGCCTACTTTGTGGCAGTGGGAGAACTTCGCTTTGGCGACCTCACCACATCCACGCAATTGCTTAACTATATTTTCACGCCACTGAATGCTGCGATCAGCTGTTTTGTCACAATACTTTCCACAGCTGGGCTACGAGCAAAAATACTTTCACAGATCACCGGGAAAAGCGAAACAGGTAAGAAGTCCTTTGTTGATGGAGACATTATTTATGATAATGTCAGCACAGGCTATGGAACCCATACTATTATAGAAAACTTCAGCCATACATTTATTCAGGGAAAAAAATATGCTATCATCGGCACATCGGGTGCAGGAAAAAGCACGATCATGAAAGCATTGTTGAAAGGAACGGATGTAACAGAAGGCACAATTACCATCAACAGCGAAGATATTAACAACATCTCGCTTGATTCTCTTTGCCAGAATGTGCTGTATGTTCCACAAAATACGTTTCTGTTTGAAGGAACAGTGCGGGAAAATATAAGTCTTTTCGAAAAAAATCCCAAAGTGGATGAATATGCAAAACTGGCTTCACTCCCTCAAAAACTGCTTGATCAGGAAGCAGGAGGAGACCATGGAAAGCAGTTGTCTGGTGGTGAAATGACAAGAATATCCGTTGCCCGGGCCTTATGTTCTTCTGCCCCTATCATTATTTTCGATGAGCCGGCCTCAGGCTTGGATCCTGATACAGCAAGAGAAACAGAAAAACTTATTTCAAAGATGACGGGGAAAACAATCTTTGTCATCACCCATAATTGGGATGAACAATATCTGCGTTCATTTGATGAAATTATCAGGGTTTAATCCTTTATGTTTTTATATTACAAAACAGGTCGCATAAAGAAGCCGGCATCCTTAGGATAGAAGATTATGATCTATTACGCACTGCATTTCCAATTTCACAGATTCAATAGAACAAGAAATTATTGAGTCATAGAGGTATAAAAATATGATTGACTGTATTTTTTGTAAAATCGTGTCAGGCGAAATATCAGCCTTGAAAATCTATGAAGATGATTTAACTCTTGCATTTATGGATATAGCCAAAGATGTTGATGGTCACATCCTGGCTATTTCTAAAAAGCATTGAAACAATAACAGATTGGATAAAGCAAGTAGATATCTCTGTGGTAATGCTTCTGATCGTTAGGATTGAAATGGAAAATCAAATATCCCCGTTCTTATACCTTGATGGATAATAAGGTAACATATTCATCACTCATCCTTTCGTTTACAGATCTGCCAATAACTCCTACTTATATTTTGATATGTATTATGAATAAGAATATTAAAACATGTATTTGTATATTATATGTCAATTATATAGGCTCCTGTGGTTGTATCAATTGGGTATACCCTATTGACTGCTTGCCAGTAATGCTTCACAATTATCAAAACAGTAACTTCAAAAACACATATATGTTCCACATATAAATTGAACTCTATTGAAACAACTGAGAGGCTCTTATATGAAGATTGGTTATTATCGATGCAGCACTACAGATCAAAATCCAGCCAGACAGGAACAGATATTACATGATATTGGCTGTGAAAAGGTGTTTTCTGATATGTTATCCGGCAAAGATCGTAATAGACCTGGCTTGCAGGAGATGCTGGGATATGTTCGTGAAGGAGATGTTCTCTATGTAGAATCCTTTTCACGCCTGGCAAGATCCACCAGAGATTTATTGGAAATTGTTGATGAGCTTAAGCAAAAGAAGGTTACTTTTGTATCTCAGAAAGAAGGCATTGATACAGATACACCACAAGGGCAGTTCATGTTGACAGTGTTTGCAGCCATGGCAGAGCTGGAGCGCTCTCAAATCCGTCAACGTCAGGCTGAAGGAATTGCCATAGCCAAACGTGAAGGAAAGTATAAAGGAACTGTTCGACGAGTTATACAAGAAATGGAAAGCCGGAGAAATTACACAAAAATACATGTGTCAAAAATTAACAATCAGTCGCTCCACTTTGTACAGAATCATCAGAACAAAAGAAGAAAACAAACTCATTACATCATCGGTATAACACCTTCCTGGTGTTAAAGAAAGCATTTGATAACTTGAACATTGATTATCTACTTAAATCCCTTCGAAAAAGCAGGTAAATATGTTCAAGATACAATCTAACCATTTCGTGAACAAATTATCCGGGGCGTTTCACCCCCAGAAAGAAAATCACTCATATCATAACTGTATACATCCTTTATTTTGATTTTCTCTCTGACTTTGCTCTTTATGCTATTATATATTTGCTTAAAGGATTGGGCAGCTTGTCCAAATGAAAAGGGTGAGGCAATCTCATCCCTTTTTTCATGTACTGCTGCAACATTTTCAGCTTTTTCTAGTTTACTTTCCGCTTTCTGTCGCTGGCTACGGTATATAGCAATCCTGGTTTGTTTTCATAACATTTACATCTTTATTTTATTCAATGGCTTTTCCATATGAACGTAGTCGGATTCGTTTCTTAGATGTTGAATTACCATATATTCTGGTCGAATGATATGATCAAATCTTGCATGAAGTCCCTTTTTCATGAATTCTTTTTGAATATCACTGGTAATTCTTAATCCGTTTTCTTCATTTGGGATTCCATCGATAAAATCATCTATTTCTGTCATTCTGTCTTGAATAACAGGCGTCAATCTAACAATAGCTTCCTGCAATTCAGGAATATCTAGCGTGATTAGTTTTCTGAATTCAAGCAATTCACTATCATAGTAAAAGCCAGTGGTTACATGCAGATTACTTTGCTCAAATCTCACTGGATCATTCAAAATTGTTTCCATTTGACGATCTGATAGTTTATTGGCAAAAGATCCACCATTGTCAAAGACAGGAGCCATTTTATAGATATCCTTATAGTTTGTAAGAATTCCCCAGTCCCCTGTATTCCGGTCACTATTCTTAATCAATCCGTCAATGACAACCATGTTCCAGAAGAAATCAGAAGCATTTGGTATTCTTTTGAGGTCAGGATTTAATTGCAACCCATAAATAATTTCGTTCAAATTAGATCCATGTCCCAATTCACTGCTTGCCGTCAACGAAGAATCAATCAGCGCAGTTAATTCTTCATCATGTGCATTTCTGATTTCTCTGTATTCTACAAGTTCAATGCCATTGTCATAGTCGTTAAAGTTTTTGCATGCAACAACAAGTTTATTATTTTTGATTCCAAGCTTAGTTTCATGAACAGGAACTCCAAGAATCTCATAGACATGACTTCCTACATATTCTGATAATGCAGAAGTGGTATAAGATATCTCAATTCTCTTCATTCCTTTTGTAGATTTATCAAACTTTAATATCCATCGAGCATTATCATAGCTGATATCCATTTTATTCCCTGCATTGCCACCAAATCTACGGTGCATGTCAGGGCAATCTTCAAAATTTATCAAAAACATCGCAATACCTCTCTAACAATTTATTTCTTTGTCCAACTGTCATCAAATCCTCAATAACCATGCATTTTGTAAAGTGATCGATCTCATCAGCAACATTTAGATAAAGCCAGTCTCCTTCTGCATCAAGCTTTTCTGCTTTATCCAGAATCTTCTGCATAGCATTACATACTTTAAAATTGATTTTTACATCTTCATTGATCCAGTGTGTCATAGATTCTAATCCTTTTACATTTTAATCTTGCCTGTATTTTTATTCGTAAACATTGTATCAATTGTATCTTGATCCCGCTCTTCTAAAACAGATATTCTTTTCCAAGTTCTCTTAAATAATTATCAATCTCCTGTTTATCAAAATTATGCGACATCTCGTATATCTCCTTCAGCAATATTATGATCAATAAACTCTGGTATGGCATTTTTCACGCATTCTTTACAACTCGTATAAGATTTATCCTTTGCAAGTCTGTCTGTAAGCCATGCCCCACATGGAACAACTGTGTAGTATAGTTTTGCAGCCTGTAGCTCCGGAAAAAGAACAATCCCTTTCCATGCATGAATTCTGCAAAAATAACGGATCATACTGTAGTAATATAATGCTTCATCATATTTTTTGTTATTCCAGCAATCTTCGATACGATGTTCCCGGAGTATAATCTTGGCAAATTCAAGATCAGATCCAGTGCTCTTTAATTCATGACAGACGTTGCTTTTAAACAAATCAAAATCCATACTTGCCTTAAATTCCATACCTGCTCCTTCCTTTCTTTATTATAGAAAAAGAAATGATCTTGTGCACAAGAGCTTTTCAATCCGTTATACCATGCTCTTCTAGTTTATTTGATCACTTCATTTCACCGGAGTGGAAGACCCGTAACCTTTCCAACAACAGTTTATATCTCGTTATTATATTGTTTTTGTGCAAAGTTTTAATATCGTCTGATTTACCTGCAGCTTTTCGTCTGGTACAGGACGGCATTTGTGGAACATATCCCATTTACCACCATCATCCGGATGTGCAACCGCAATGCAACCAATATGCGGGTACCTCTTGAAATAGGAACTGTACCTATCCAGGATAAGTTTCTTCTTATCTGCTGGAACTACCACAAAAGATTTATGACAGAATTCACAGTTATATGCAGCCTGGGCAAACGCCTTGTCTATATCATTCAGTTTGAATTCAAACCCGACAATTTCAATATGGAACCCTTTATCATCAGGCACCCTTTCTACAGTAAGCAGATCTACTGCACCATGTCGTGACTGGCACTCAAACTGATAGGCTATTATACCTTTTCTGTAGCCATACCCCTTCCAAAACTGCTTTTTCAAGTCACTTTCGCTGATATATTTCATTACTCATTCTCCTCCTTTGAATTTGAGATTATTAATTGAATAATTATTTTCTACCGTTATTTCCCATCCATCTTTGTTCTTATACTTTGCCTTCTTTTTCTTCGGGGGCGTTTCGCCCCCAGAAGGAAGATCAAAAGATATTCCTGCAGATGACGTAATCATCCTGTCATAATCTGCCAACAGTGAAAACGTTCGGAAACTCTGCAATTTGGATGGAAGATCTGTTTTATGAATCTTGTCTAGTTTTCGAATGGCTTTTTGGAAGATGTACCATGCATAGTTGTAATACCTCGTAACAATTGGCATCTTCCTCTGTCTCAGGATCAGCGCTTCTGATAGGGAGAAATGCTGCAGTCTGTCCGGAGAAATAACCGGGACTGTATCAAAAGACTGTCGTTCCTTATTCCATCTCAGCTTCTTGCCAGCTTTATCAGAAATCTCTTTCAAGGTTTGAGGATCACCCCCCAAGCAGATAGATAGTATTCTGGACATTCTGTTTGATAGACTTGGAAATCTCTTTTCCATAGTTTTTCTCGATCTGTGAATAGTCCTGGATAACTATGTGCCATCTGATCCCACGGAAACGGGATGCAGAGAATTTGCCATCCGCATCTGTTATGGCTGGTGAAATACCAAATTCATCCCAGATGATATCTCATGGAATAGGAAGAAACTGCCTTGGATATTTTCGCGCCGCACGTACCAGTGCATTGTAAAGCTGCGTCACAAAGATAGTGACAAAAGGATAATAGGTGGTCTTTTCATCATGAACTACCAGGAAGATTGCTGTCTTCTGGCTATCTAATGAATTGAAATCAATTGTTGTCCTGGAAGTAAGCTTTTCAATCTTCTCGTTCATAATACCCAGCGCTATTTTGTTGGCAAACGTAGACATAACGGATCCACGTGTTTCCGGGGCATCATGAATAATCTTGTTCAGCTTTTCATATGACTTATCTGTATTCTTCCGGAAATTCTCAAGATACCATTCCAACAGAGTTTTACCATCGGGCAGATATCACTGTGTGAAACCTTCATTCGTCAACAGATTGATGTTTTTGAAATTGATCTGATTGATATCCAGCTTTTTAAGCTTTCCATCTTCAACATATTCATGTTCCAAAAGAAAAGATACACAACCTTCCATCAACAACTTTGCCTGTTGCCAGAAGAACGGCTTCTTGGAATCTTTTTCCTCACATAGCGTTCTTGTTATATCTTCCAGCTGTTCAAATACATCGTTAAAATCCGGGTGAGGAAAATACTCTGCATTCTCTATTACCTGGATCTTCTTTTTTAACTCATCTGTTTTTGGCTTAAGATCATAATACACTCGAAGATATCGTTCGTCCTTGGTCTGCAGATACTTTTTCAAAATGGACTCCAATTAGCCACTCATTCAGATCATTAGTCAGAAACGGAAGCAGATATCCAACCTTGTCATCAAATTTCATAGCAATGTCCTCCTTTCAAGATCCTCCAATATGCAAAAAAGGAAGGAACTCAAATAAAGAGACCCTTCCTTTTTGGAAGCACCTGCGTTATAGTGTTTTCGCAGGGATAATGTATCAAGATGCCGCTTGGCAGAATTGAACTGCCAGTTCATCCTTACCATGGATGTGTATTGCCATTATACTAAAGCGGCATTGCTCATACATTTTACAAAATACAACCTGATAAATCAATATGCATTTCTTCTCTGGCCATGTTAATACCTCCCTGTGCACTATATTGTAAATAGAGATGAGGTGATAGATATGCGGAAACTGTTGGATTATATTCTATGCAGGAATACCGATTCACGTTCTATGAGAACAAAGGCAATTGTTTTCAACTGGTTAATCATTCTTTTCATTCTTTTGTTTGCCTACAACATCATCACTTCCCTGATGGACCCAAATGGTCATGTCACATGGATCATCAATGAATACCTTGTATATGTGATCATCTTTTTCGGATTGTACATTGCCGCAAAAGCAATACGATGAAAAAGTGCCAGAGTTATTCTCTCTGACACTTTTCTTATGCTCAATCCAGTTCAAACATACCGGTATAAAGATTATAGTAAATTCCCATTTGGGCAATGAGTTCTTCATGTGTACCACGCTCTTTGATCACACCATGTTCAAGAACCATGATGGCATCCGCATTGCGTACAGTACTGAGGCGATGGGCAATGACAAATGTTGTCCTTCCTTTCATGAGACCATCCATACCTCTTTCAATCAGTTTCTCCGTTCTTGTATCAATAGAAGATGTTGCTTCATCAAGAATAAGTACTGGTGGATCCGCTACTGCAGCCCGGGCAATCGCAAGTAACTGCCTTTGTCCCTGGGAAAGAGAAGCACCATCATTGGTAATGAATGTATGGTAACCTTCCGGAAGTCTGCGGATAAAGGAATCCGCATTAGCAATCTTTGCGGCTTTGATGCAGTCTTCATCACTTGCGTCCAGTTTCCCATACCGGATGTTGTCCATAATTGTTCCGGTAAAAAGATGTGTATCCTGTAATACCATACCTAAGGAATGGCGAAGATCATTCTTTTTAATAAGCTTTACATCAATGCCATCATACGTAATCATACCCTTCTGCACATCATAGAAGCGGTTGATGAGATTCGTGATGGTCGTCTTACCAGCACCAGTCGAACCAACAAAGGCAATCTTCTGTCCTGGTTTTGCATACAGGGAAAGGTCTTTGAGAACTGGATGGTTTTCTTCATAATGGAAGCTTACACCATCAAACCGTACATCTCCCTGCATTGGCACAAGCTCAAAACCATCTTTGCGGGGATGTTTCCATGCCCAGCTATCTGTGCGTTCATTGCATTCCACCAGCCTTCCCTCTTCTTCTTTGACACGTACAAGCGTAACATTTCCATCATCTGTTTCCGGCACAATATCCATGACATCAAAGATTCTCTCTGCACCTGCCAATGCTACAAGAATGAGATTTGCCTGCTGGGTAAACTGGTTGATTGGCATCGCAGCCTGACGGACAAAGACAAGATAAGAAGCCAAAGAACCAACATCTGTCAGTCCATGGATGGCCATCACTGCACCAACCACTGCAACAATGGCATAGTTAATATAGGAAATAGAAACAACCATCGGCACCATGGTCTGCGCATAGGAAAGTGCACTTGTTGCGGCTTTGATGAGATCTTTGTTGCAGGCATCAAACTCTGCCATATTCTGCTTTTCATGGTTGAAGACCTTGATCACCTTCTGTCCACTGACTCTTTCTTTGACAAATCCATTCAAAGCACCGAGGTACTTCTGCTGTTTGCCAAAATACTTTTTGGATTTTGCGGAACTGAAAAGAATATAGGCAAACATGGCAATATAACCAACAACCACAATCAATGACAACTGCCAGTTGAGCACAAAGATGAGAATGAGTGTTCCCACAACCTGGATAAAACTCTGTATTAACATGGAAAAGGAATTGTTCAGGCAGTTGGCAAGGGTGTCCATGTCATTGGTGAAATGGGACATGATGTCGCCATGCGACTGGATGTCAAAGTAACGGATTGGCAGCTTCTGCATATGGGTAAACAAATCATGTCTCAACTCCGCAATAATCTTCTGTGCTGCCCGTACCATCAATTGTGAAAAAGCAAGTGAGGCAAGCACACCTGTAAGATACATCAATCCAACCCCAACCAGTGCCATAAACAAACCTGCCTGATCGTTTGTACCAATGTAGTTATTGATGATCGGACGCAGCATATATGTACCAAGAAGATTTGCCATCGCACTGATGGTCACAAGTACTGCTACAACAAGCAGCAGGAACTTATGTCTTCCCATATAGGAAAGCAGATCTCTGACTGTCTTGCGTATATCACGCGGTTTGATAGAACCAATACCGCCTCTAGGCATCTTCCTCACCTCCCTTCATCTGTGATTCATACAAATCCTGATAAATGGCTGAATGGGCTAACAGCTCTTCATGTGTACCAGATTCCACTACCTTTCCATCATCGATGATATAAATCCTGTCCGCATGCATGATGGAAGTAATGCGCTGGGCAATAATGATCTTTGTGAGATTTTCCAGCTTTGCCAAACCATCACGGATTCGTGCTTCGGTTGCGGTATCTACCGCACTTGTTGAATCATCAAAGATAATAATCTTTGGATGTTTGAGCAGTGCTCTAGCAATACAAAGCCTCTGCTTCTGTCCACCCGACACATTGACACCACCTTCATCAAGATATGTGTCATAGCCATCCGGAAATGTATCAATAAACTCATCCACAGCAGCAGTATGACATGCCTCTTTGATTTCTGCATCTGTTGCCTTTTCATTACCCCAGAGAAGGTTTTCCTTCACGGTTCCAGAGAACAGCACATTCTTCTGTAACACAATGGCTACCGCATCGCGCAATGTTTCAAGATGGTAGTCTTTCACATCTCTGCCACCAACCTGCACTGTTCCTTCTGTCGCATCATACAAACGGGGAATCAGCTGCACAAGCGAGGACTTGGCACTGCCCGTAGCACCAATTACACCAATGGTTTCACCACTTGCAATATGCATATCCACATCACTCAATACATTTTCCTTTGCACTCTTTGCATATTTGAAGGACACATGGTCAAAGTCAATCGAACCGTCTTTCACTTCACCAGCATATGTACCATCAAAAAGATCAAGCTTTTCTGCAAACACCTCATCTATGCGGTATGCACTGGCAAGAGATCTTGTGACCATGAGGAATACATTGGAAATCATCATCATGGAATTCAGAATCTGTAATACATAGGAAAGAAAACCAGTCAGTTCACCAACCTGCATCTTCCCGGCAAAGATAAGATTTCCACCAAAGAAGAGAATCATGACAATCGTTCCATACATCACAAACTGAAAGGCTGGCATGTTGAGAACCGCATATTTGAATGTATTCACCGCAACATCTTTTTGCCTTTCATTTACGGTATCAAACTTCATGCCTTCATAGTCTTCCCGCACAAATGCCTTGACGACACGGATTGCCTGCAGGTTTTCTTCTACAATGATGTTGAGATCATCTATGGCTTCCTGCAGTTTCTTATACATTGGCGCAACCTTGCGCACAATGAAAAACAGGATTAGTCCAAGTATTGGTGTTGCGACCACAAAGGTCATGGCCAGTTCACTGTTGATGGAAAAAGAGAAGAACAGCCCCAGCACAAGCATGGCAGGACCTCTCACAATTGGTCGTAGTCCGGTTGCGATGGCATCCTGGATGACAGTGACATCATTGGTCATTCTCGTGATCAGCGAAGAAGTCTCAAAGTGGTCGATGTTGAGGAAAGAAAACTGCTGGATTCTTTCAAACTCCGCATGGCGCAATTCTCCACCAAATCCATTTGCAGCAATTGCCGCAAACCTTGCGTACAACAAACCACACACAAGGGAAATCAATGCCATGACAGCCATCACAACACCCTGCTCTGCAATATAACCAACATCCCCTGTCGAAAGACCAACATCGATGATATCCGCCATTACCATCGGTATAAACAATTCAAAGCCAGTTTCTACAACCACAAACAATATGGCAAGGAAAAACTGCCAGCGGTATGGCTTTGCATACCGGAACAAATCAAACAATTGTTTCATCCAACCCCTCCCCGAGATTCTTTGTCGCCTTTGCAATAAAGCTTCTGAACTGTTCTGCTTCCTCTTCACTAAAGCAGGAAAGCATCTGTTTCTGCATGCGCATCTGAATCGCATTTGCCTTTTCAAAACATGCCCTTCCTTCTTCGGTTAATGAAAGACTCGCCCTGCGCCGGCAGTTTTCAGCCTGTTTCTTTTCGAGAAATCCACTCTTTTCCAGATCATCCACAATTTTGGAAACAGTTGACCCCTTGATGTTGTAGAAATTGGCAATATCTGCCTGCTTGCAGCCATCATGCATACTGACATACCGCAATACCCGTGGCTGGCCATGGGTCAAGCCAATGGCTTGCATATATGGGGCCTGCCATTCACGAATCTGGTGTGTCAGACGGAACAGCATTGTATGTATCAATGGATTCATCTCCTTCACTTTATTACCCTCCTAACAGTTAGCTTACTAACTATTATAGACAGGTATGATCATCCGTCAATGATTGTCCATGTTTTCAGGACAAAATGTACATTGACAGTCCTGAAGCATCACAAAAATTCTGTTTGCTGGGTATGTTTATTTCATCTATGCCATATAGAAACTATTCGCTCAAAAAAACGAATAACTTTCATTGAAATATACTATACTGATCATTATAGTGATTGCGAGCAATCGTGTTACAGAGTGGTTAACCTTCAATTTGTGTAGTTAGCAGATTAGAGGTGATATTTAATGGATAAGAAATCGTTTGATTTCAAGGATATTCTGGCTTTTGCCAAATTTATCCTCTCCTTATTGACGTTCATCTTCAGTTTCTGTAGATGAACAAAGTCAAAAAACCATAAAGAAAGCCACTCTCGAAACTTTACCGTTGAGCGAGTGGCTTCACTTGATTCAAGGCCAACCACTTTGTGGGCGGTTGTTCTTTGTTCGTCTATAGTATAGCAATAGTAATGAATTACCGCAAGATAAACGCTGATTATACTGTAGATAAACGCTGATTATACTGTATCCCCTGCGTATTTCCCCGTCACCCAGGAAGTATGGTTACCCTTCCCTTCAGTGCTTTATTTTGTCTTTGTTCAATTCATAGATGATCTGAATCCCTTTATAGGCAATATCCGGATCATATTCATCAATCTCATCAGTTTCACTGGCAATGACCCTTCCAAGACCTCCCGTCGCAATGACATGGCAGTCCTCATCCTGCAGTTCCTTTTTCATCTGTTTCAGGATATATTCCACTGAACCAATGTAACCGTAAACTACACCTGCCTGCATGCCAGAAATCGTATTTGTTCCAAGAATAGATTCTGGCTTGGCTATTTCAATTTCCGGCAGTTTTGCGGTCTGGCTTGTCAATGCAGCAGAACTAATGCCAAGACCTGGCATAATGACAGTATAGTGGAATTCACCATCTTTATTTACATAGTCAAATGTAGTGGCTGTACCAAAATCCACCACAATACAGGAACGTTGAAAGGTATGATATGCATACACACAATCCACAATTCTGTCTGCGCCTACCGCTTTGGGATTATCCGAACACAATTTGATGCCAAGATTGAGTTCTGGTGAAATGACAAGCGGACGCTTGCCAATATATTTCTTCATACAGGAATTGAGGGTATACATGATCTTTGGCACAACAGAAGAAATAACCACTGCTTCAATGTCTGCCGGACCAAGACCCGCTCTTTCCAGCAGGTCATAAACAATGATACCAAGCTCATCACTTGTTCGCTCAGTCTTAGTAATCAGACGGAAGGAACCACGAATCTGCTTTCCTTCCATGATACCCATGGATATATTTGTATTTCCTACATCTACTGCCAGTAACATGCTTTTATTCTCCCTTCAGACAATTCACAAGAATCATCTCTGCTGTCTCTTCTTTGGAAAGAAGACCCAGGTTTTTCTCACCATCACGAGAAAGGATGGTCACTACATTGGTATCCACTCCAAAACCGGCTCCCTTTTCCCTGAGGGAATTGGCAATGATATAATCCGCATTCTTCGCTTCCAGTTTCTTTGTGGCATTTTCCAGAAGATTTTCTGTTTCCATCGCAAAGCCAATCAACACCTGTCCTGGCTTTTTCTTTTTTCCAAGGGCAAGAAGAATATCCTCTGTCCGTTTCAAATCTATAGCAAGATTTCCATCATTCTTCTTGATCTTTTCATCCGCAACTTCTACTGGTGTATAATCCGCAACTGCTGCAGCCATGATAATGGCATCCATTTCATCACTTCTTGAAGCGATTGCCTCATACATATCCTTTGCACTTTTGACATGGATGGTATGAACACCAAACGGATCGGAAAGAACCGTATTTCCTGCCACAAGTGTCACCTCAGCACCGGCATTACGGGCAGCCCTTGCCAATGCATAGCCCATCTTGCCAGAAGAATGATTCGTAATATAACGGACCGGGTCAATCGCTTCCATCGTCGCCCCGGCACTGACAAGCACTTTCTTTCCTTCCAGAAATCTGTCACTTGTCATCACTGCATTCAGTGCATCTTCAATTTCCACTGCTTCTGGCATTCTGCCCTTACCAACGTCACCACAGGCAAGATAACCTGAAGCACTTTCCATCACACGTATGCCATCAGCTCTCAGCTGCTTGATGTTGCGCTGTGTAGCAGGGTTTTCCAGCATATGTACATTCATTGCTGGCACAACAAGTTTTGGACATGTTGCAGCAAGGAAAGTTGTCGTCAACATATCATCCGCAATACCATTGGCTGCCTTGGCAATAAAGTCAGCACTGGCAGGTGCTACCACAAAGGCATCTGCTCTTTCCGCAAGAGAAATATGATGTACTTCCACTTCACCATCGAGTGTAAAGATGTCCCTGACAACCCGATTACCAGACAATGTCTGCATCGTCAGCGGTGTCACAAACTCCTCAGCACCTCTGGTCATCAGCACATGCACATCATGTCCTTTCTTCTTCAATGATGAAACAAGTGAACAGATTTTATATGCTGCTATACCACCTGTCACACCAACTATTACACATTTTTTATCCATGGTTTTTCACTCCTTGCATCTCCATACATTGTACAATTTCTTCTGGTATAATCAAACAAGAGGTAACAATATGAAATATCTTGTCATATCCGATATACATGGTGCTCTTTCTGGCGCAAAAGCCATGGAAGAAGCACTTCAATTCCACCAGGCTGAATGGATTTGCACCCCTGGTGACATCTTATACCATGGGCCACGCAATGACATACCAGCCGATTATGCACCAAAGGCAGTCATAGAAATCATGAACCGCCATAAAAACAGAATCATTGCAGTGCGGGGCAATTGCGATGGAGAAGTCGACCAGATGGTATTACAGTTCCCCTGCCTTTCCACCACCAATATCATCCCTTTCAAAGGACATCGTCTTATCATGAGCCATGGTCATGTCTATGGACCTGATAACCTTCCAGAAATGGATGCGGGTGACATCTTTTTAAGTGGGCATACCCATATTCCAACCGCAGATGAAAAAGATGGTATGTATCTTTTGAACCCAGGTTCCATCTCTTTGCCAAAAGGTGGTCATCCTGCCACCTATGGCATACTGGATGAACATGGATTTACCGTATATACAAAAGACCACAAACCGTATATGGAGGTAAGCTTTGTATGAGTCAGGAACTGCATTGCGATAACAACTGTCCATTCACAAAACACCACGAACATTGCATTGATTCCATCCGGCTGTTCAGGGAATTGCCAGCAGACGCAAAAAACAAATTGCTGGTAAACCATACCCGGACAATGCATATGAAAAATGAAAGAATCGTCAATGAAGGAGACGCCATTGATGAAGTATTAGTCATCACCCGTGGACGCATCAAGACATGTCATATTGACAGTAATGGCGATGAACATATCCTGGATGTATTACATGAAGGTCAGGCAATCTGGCATGGCATGTTTCTGCCAGAACATACATACCAGTATGATATTGTTGCCTTGACGGAAGTGGTTTTGTGCCGCATCAGCCGCAATGACTTTATGGAAGTGTTGCGCAATAGCCCGGAAACCGCAATGTATCTCATCGAAATGTTGTCAAAGGAATTGCAGGATGCCAACGAGAAGGCCTTCCTCTTCAGCATCCGCCATCCCGAGGAACGCATTGCCGCATTTCTGTTGTTCCGTGATGCACGATGCATCGGCAGTACCATCGATATGAAACTCGATGATATTGCGGCTTCCATCGGCTTGCGCCGGGAAACCATTTCCCGCTATCTTTCCAAAATGGAAAAGAATAACCTCATCCGCCGGGAAGGAAACGGAAGGCTCAGGGTGATCAACCGGGATGAACTGAAAAACATGTATACACTATAGAAAAGAAGAACTGTTCGCTATTGCGAATACAAGGAGTACGGCATATGGAATACATGACGGTTAAAGAAGCTGCGGAAAAATGGAACATTTCCCCAAGATTAGTGCAGAGATATTGTGCAGAAGGAAGAATTGAAGGCTGTCGGAAATTTGGCAGATCATGGGAAATACCCACCACTGCCACCAAATCAGATGATCCACGCCATGCACAAAGGACAAAACCTGTTTCTTTCAGTGGTCTGATGCCATTAATGAATACACTGTTTACACCTGGCTCATGCCTTGATGCAATTGAGCACTTATCATGCAGAGAAGACAAGGATATTGCCATGGCGGAATATTACTATTTCAGCGGGCAGCCTGAAAAAGCCATTGAAAAGGCACAACCATATATGCAATGTGAAAGTGTAGTCCATCGCCTTTCGGCAAGTCTCATCTATGCGTATGCAAGCCTTTCCCTGAGTGAAACACAACAGGCAAAGCATGCCCTTGCCCTCATCCATGATGCCCTGACAAAAAGCGCAGCCAGTCCCAAGGCTGCAGAAGATTTCATCGCTTTTACTTCAGCGGTACTCTTACACCTTCCTTTACCCGAAGAAATGCCAGCTATCCAGTCATTTCTTTCCCTGCTTCCGGCTGGTCTCAGAGCTTTTGCCCTCTATGTTGAAGCCCATTACCTCTATCTCAAAGGTGACTATGGCAAAAGTGTTGGAATCACCGAAGCTACCCTGGAAATGGGGGGCTGAACAATATCCCATCCCTGCCATTTACCTGCACCTTGTTGCGGTTATGGATTATATGAGCCTCAAGCAGAAAGAACAGGCAGAACATCACCTGCTTGCGGCATGGCAGATCGCAAGACCTGATGATCTCGTTGAAGCCTTTGGCGAACACCATGGGTTATTGGGAGGAATGCTCGAATCGGTGATCAAACCAAAGTGGCCAGAAGACTTTAAGCGCATCATTGAAATCACCTACCGCTTTTCTAATGGCTGGCGCAGAATTCACAACCCGGAAACCGGTGAAGATGTGGCAGATGACCTTACCACAACAGAATTTGCGGTGGCGATGCTTGCTGCAAGAGGCTGGACAAACCAGGAAATTGCTTCCCATATGAACATCTCCACCCATACCGTCAAACACTACATTTCCATTGTTTTACAAAAGCTTGGCATTCACCAGAGATAACAGCTCAAACAGTATATGTTGAAGTGATGAACCGGATTTCCCCGCCCGTTTTACACCCTGTGACGGGCGATGGGGAAAACCGGCTTTTTTGTTAGGATTAACAAAAGGGAATTTGTGTAACAGGGAAGATGCACATGAAGAAAATCATCACGCTGATACTGTCCTGCAGTATCTTTACATCTGTCCTTCCACAGGTTTCCCATCCGGTATTTGCCATAGACAATACCCTGTATGGTGATGCGGATGGAAACAAGGCTGTGGAACTGATGGATGTCAACCTCATGGAGAGATATATCTCACAAGAAGAAGAGGCTGTCTCTTCCATTCATTTCAAAGAAGCCGATGTCAATGCGGATGGCATCATCGATGACACCGATGTCACAATGGTCAAAGACTACCTTGTCAATAACCGTGACACACTCACCCCGGAACTCCATACTATTTCCTTCAACAGTGATGGTGGTGGAGACTTTGCGTCCATTGAGGCAGGCGAAGGTTACCCATACCGCGGTGAACTGCCAGTACCCCAGAAAGAAGAAGGTATCTTCAAAGAATGGGTAAAGGAAGATGGTACCGTCTACCAGAAAGATACAGAAGTCATTACAACTGATCTCAACCTCACCGCCGTCTATGAAGACACCCCGACACAGGAAGAACTGACGATCACTTCCTTTGCATTGGAAGACCAGCCAACAGATGTTTCCTTTACGGTTTCTGGTAATGTTTCTACGCCAGATGACGTCAAAGCAATGTACAGCCTTGTCACAAAGGATGGTACAGAACCGGTTGAAACAGCCGTCAAAGACAACGGGAATGGCACATTTACCATCTATGCTGTTAGTGGTTTTAACCCTGGTTCCACGTATGCCCTGACCCTTTCAGATGGTTTGAACTTTCATGACAAAGATGCGATGTTCCGCACGGTAAACTTCATCATCCATAAAGATGAAGTGGACAATATTGTCTATAACCCGGACATGATCTTCATCCAGGACACGGCCGAAATGCAATATACCATCGGCAGTGAAACACTGGATGTCATTGAAAACGGCTTGTTGAGCAATGAAGAAAGTGAAACAAAGGTCACCGGTACTTTCAATATGACCACACAGAACCTTGAAACAGGTGATATTGTTTCCATCTATGAAACAACCGACCCAAGAGACAGGGATTATACAACCAATGATTACGAAGATGATGCGATGGCATTTATCCGCATCACAGCAGTAAGTGGTGATACATACAGCTTTGAAAGTCTGGATGAAAACGATACGGAAGAAGTACTTGCCATGCCGGATTCCATTCCTTTCAAGGTGGACACCCTGCCAGAAGGCACAGAAGGTTCCATCGACATTAACAGCTATGACACAAATGCCTGGACAATGCTTGGAGAAAGCACTGCCCCACAGGTGGATATCAATGACTTCCTTATTTTCTATACAGTAGAAATGGAAGAAGTAGATGAAAATACACCGGTTGTCTATGGACAGGTAACCCGTATTGAAAACGAAACTGCCTGGTACAAAGTCATTTCAAAAGAAGACATTGAAAACTACATGAACTTCTATGTCAGCCAGCCGGTGAGCAGCGATGAAATCCTTGAAAGCATCAATCAGGAAGAAACCCTTGCGGAAATTGAAAAGCAGGCTGAAGAAAGTGGCTTCATGGATGAGGCAATGACACAGATCGCTGCCAGTGCCCTTGAAACACCCGAAGTACAGGCAAGATTGCAGGCTAATAACATTTCCCCATCGGAAATCCAGGCGGCTGTACTTTCCTCAGAAAAACCAGCTATCTTTGGCAAAGGCAAAAACAAATTTTTAGTGGAAGACCCTTATATCCATGCGGAATTCTTCAAGGACAGACACTTTGAGGATAATGGTGTAGGTCTACGGCTGGAAGTCGGTATTACCCTTTCCTTCACATCAAAGATGACAACCACTGCTGCTTCTTCCATCAAACTCTCCCTGAATGCGGCATTTGAACAGGAAGTCATGCTCGATGTTGATGCGGATGTTTCGACAAGATGGAAATGGTATTTCATCATTCCGGTCCTGCAGGAAGTGGAAGTCAGAAGTTCCGTCGATATTGGTGATTTTACAGCCATGTCCATTGGCGCAAGGACATATACCGTTGCCAGTGACCCTTCATCCACGAAGAAATGGAAAGCACTGGCGAATGATTATAATGGTCCCCATGCTACACCACGTGTCAAAGAAGCATTGCGTAAGATTGATACCCTTGCCACAAAGGCAAAGCGGTATGCCAAAAAAGGACAGGCTGTAACAGACATTCTGACACAGATCGAAAGTTACAAGAACATGTTGCCAAAGGTGGAAATCGATGGCAAAGAATATTCCTTTAATGAACTGGAAAAGGAACTTCTCGGTGAAGATGTCAGCGATGCACTCGATGAAGTACTTGGTGCCGAAGATGAAGTTGAAGCGAGAACCGGTACGGAAGCGCTCATGGAACGCTACAAACAGATGTTGCAGATGGAATGTGACTGGATTCAGTTATTCAACAAGGAGATGTTCAAAGCCACCAAGTACCTTGGTGTTGTTGCGGTAGATATAAAGGTCAACTTCCTCATTGAGGCAAGTATGAACATTTCCCTTGGGGCAGACTTCGAATACCAGATCGGCAAACGCTACAGCTTCTGGTTACATATTCTGGAAGGAACATCCGGATCAAGCGAAGTTGACCTGGTAGATGAACGATTCCACTTCCAGTTCTATGTTATGGGAACACTTGGTGTTAGAGCAGGTATCAGAGCAGAAATTGCCTTTGGTATTCTGATTACTGACATAGCCAGTGTTGGTGCCATTGCCCAGTTTGGCGCCTACCTCAAACTCAATGGCTATTTCATCTACACCTTCGAAAAGCTGCGGCCAGCCAATACACCAGCCTTTAATGATACAGAAGAAATGCTTGGTGCCCTCTATGTTGACTTCGGCCTGTTTGTCACAGTCAAATTCAAAGCCCAGGTGTTCCTTAACCTCATCAAATATGAACCAACCCTCTATGATGGAGAATTCCCGCTTCTGACAGCAGGTGACAAGGAAAATGTACATGACTTTGCCCTGCAGGAAGATGGCAATGATCCATTGTATATCAAAGACAGAGACCAGAATTCCAGCAATGGCATCACGATGGAATTACCACAAATCTATCGCACCATGAAGCAGATTGATCTCACCAGTGGTGATATGCGTGAAGCACCATATGACCTCAACCGCTTCAACATCACCTTTGATGATAAGCGCTTTACGATGGATGATGCTGGTGTCATCACTGTCGATGTGCCGGAAGGAGAACGTGTCCTCAGAACTACGATGCGCGTTACCTGGAGAGGTGGCAAGCTTTCCTTCTCAAAATATGACATCGACATTGTCGTACCTGTCATCTGGACAAACTATACCGAAGCGGAACAGAACGAAAAATTCACTGCTTCCATTGCGGTCGGCAATGAAACCGATGGTTATACAACTGTATGGAGTGAAAGATATGGAAGGTTTGACACCTTCAATCTGCCAACCGAAGATGAAGTAAAAGAACTCATCGGTTATGACAGGTACACATTGGAAGATGGCACAAATGTCAAATATGAATCCATCGGTGGTTACAGTGAACCAACTGAGAATATCACCCTGACAAGTGATAAGATTTTCTACTTCAATACAACATTGAAAAACTACACCGTAACCATCAATAATGTACAGAAAGAAGATGGCAGTGTGGAAACCCGTACCTACAGTACAAAGTATGGTGGTACGTTCAATTTCAATGACCTCTCTTCTACCGGTACACGTAACCACACCACAACGACATATACCCGCTTCCTGCGCCTTGCGGATCCAAAAGATACAGAAGCTGATGTTCCGCTTACCATGACGGCAGATCTCTTCTTTGCGGAAACGTATGGCACAATTGGGGCATCGTTCAATGCGGAATATCTTGATACTACATTTACCGCTACCTATACATTTATCGGACTTGGCAATGCTGTACCAGATGTCGAAGTGAAATTTGAAGCAGGTACAACACCATCCTTTGATGGACTGATGGACTACATCAGACAATATGGTGGAGAAAATGCGACTATCCTTTCCATCTCGCCAGTGCAGGGACCATCTGATAGTTCTATTACCTACACGGTTACCTGTGCAGCAGATGAGACAAAGACATCCCATACTGTTTCCTTTGATACAGGTGGTGGCACAACAATACATGAGCAGCGATATCCGGAAGGTTCACTGCTGATTCGCCCAAAAGATCCATCAAAGACTGCCCATACCTTTACCGGATGGTTCAGCGATCCATCTCTTACAACACCAGTAGACTTCTCCACCTACAAGATGCCAGCAAATGACATTACACTCTATGCCGGCTGGCAGGCACAAACCTATACCGTGCACTTTGTGACAACAACCGGTACTTCCCCGGAAGACAGAACCATTCAATATGGCAATACCTATGGAGAATTACCAGTATTGAGTGATGAGAACATGAAATTCCTCGGCTGGTTTACTGCTGAAACAGGTGGTACAGAAGTCAAAGCAGATACGGTATTTGAAGGTACTGGAGATGTCACCCTCTATGCAAGGTGGCAAAGGAAACAGGAAATTACGGCAAACGATATCACCGGGGCAAATGGTGCAGTTGAAACTGTCTCCTATGATGGTAACAGCCATGCCTTCCCGCTTGTCAGTAACAAGTCAGATGTCCCTGCAGATTCCTTTACCATCCAGTACAAAACAGATACTGGCAGCGATGAATGGACAGATACACAACCTGTTGATTCCGGCAGTTACCTTGTCCGTGTTTCAAGAGCAGCAGATGATAACTATAAAGCTGTCAATAACCTCATTCTCAACAACAATACGGCAAGCCTTGTCATCAATAAGGCAACCCAGGATCCACCAAGGCCAAAGATCAGTGTAGCCAACTGGCAGGTTACTGTCGAAATTCCAGAAGAATATTCTGATCTTCTGGATGATCAGACACTTGTCTATAAGCTATACAAGCTGTCTGATGATCTTTCAACATTAGAACTGGCAGAGACAAAAACCATCACGAAACAGGAACTTGCCACAACAAAGTCATTCACATTCATGCCTCTTGCGCCAAAGGCAAACGATACATTTGAAATCTCCATCACCCCGGGTGAACGCAGAAATTATCTTGCTGCAGGAGAAGGAACAAAACGTGCCAGATTTGTCTTCAATGATGCTGGTGGTGCGCTGACCATCATGACCGGTCGCAGCAGCGACAATGTAAGTGCACTTCTGAAAGGACTGTCCATCAATACATTGATCAACAAACAGGAAACAACCGTCAATGTGACAGACGAAGATGCAATGACACTTTCACCGGATGAAGTTGTCCTCAACCGCGGCAGGACATTTGATGTCACCATGAATCTGGACAAAGAGATGGATGTCTGGGGCATTCTTGCCGGTATTGACTATGATCCGGATGTGCTTGCATTAGAGAAGTACACACTGGGTGATATGTTTGCGGAAGAACAATACTTTGTTACGGAAGACATCACAAAGGTTCCATTCCGTATCCTTGCAACAAGGGACAACCTTTCTACAGAAAAGGCATCCGGCACATTTGTGACACTGCACTTCAAGGTCAAAGATGATGCAAAGGAAAAAGAAACTACCATCGCATTTGAAAGACTGGAAGTCACCGGTGACAAGGTAAGACAGGATGTAGCTGAAGATGAACCTGTTGCGGTTGCCGCTGATGATACGGCACCGGTATTCAAAGGTGTTGAAGATGGCGGAATATATAGTGGAGAAACAGAAGTGACCATTGAAGAAGTCAACCTTGCAACATTGACAGTCAATGGAACAGAAGTAACTGTAACCAATGGTACATTCACCCTGCATCCAGAAGATAGAGAACAGACAATTGTCGCAACGGACAAAGCAGGTAACAGCACAACCGTTACTGTTACCGTCAATCCTGCGCCAGTTGAGGAAGAGAAACCAGAATCAGGAAGTGATGAACAGAAGGCAGACGGTGAAAACAAAGGACCAGGTACTGGTGTAAACCGGCATCTCTATCTCTGGATGACATTGTTCATTCTTACAGGCAGCATTGCCATCTACCTCCACAAAAAGAGAAGAGAGAGCTGAGCTTTCATAGAGGACCAGGAGTACATACTCCTGGTTTTCTTTGTTCCAAAAGAAAAAAGCCACAGCACATGGCTGCAGCTTTATGAAACATTAGTCGTTGATTGTGAAGTCAATGCCTTCCATGTTCTTCTTCAATACTTCTGCAGAAGAAACAAGTTCATCACGCTCTTCTTCAGAAAGGGATACCGGAACAAGTCCTTCTACACCATTTCTGCCAACGATTGCCGGAACAGAGAGTGATACACCATCAATACCATAGCTTCCATCCAGTGTTGTAGAAACCGGCAGTACAGACTTTTCATCCTTGAGAACAGCACGGCAGATTCTCACAACAGACATTGCAATACCATAGTATGTTGCACGCTTCTTTTCAATAATGCGATATGCCGCATTCTTGACATCATCAGCGATATCCTTTTCCGCAAGGTCAAGATCCTGGTCACCCATACCACGTAATGCGAAGAAGTCCTTCAGCGGAACACCGGAGACATTTGCACAGCTCCATGTAGCAATTTCGGAGTCACCATGTTCACCAATGACATACGCATGGACAGAACGGGAGTCAACATCCAGCTTTGTGCCAAGCAGGTAACGAAGTCTTGCTGTATCAAGAACAGTACCGGAACCAAAGACTTTGTTTTCTGGCATACCGGACATCTTCTTTGCATAGTATGTCAGGATATCTACAGGGTTGGCAACGACCAGAAGAATACCTTCAAACTTCTGTGCGCGGATTTCCTTCATGATGCCGGAATGAATACCAACATTCTTCTTGATGAGGTCAAGACGTGTTTCACCAGGCTTCTGACCAACACCTGCTGTGATAACAGTAATAGCAGCATCGCGTGCATCAGAATAATCACCAGCATAGATGTTCATTGGTGCATTCAGAGATGTGCCATGGCTGATATCCATCGCTTCACCTTCTGCCTTATCCTTCATGACATCGATCAGAACCATTTCTGAGAAAAGACCACTCTGCATCAGAGCAAAAGCACTGGAAGAGCCGACAAATCCGCAGCCTACTACAGCTACTTTACGAAAGTTTACACTCATGTTTTGTTTTCCTCCTAATGATCAATTAATCACACAAGTTATGTCATAATTATAACAGTAAATCAGAAATGTGAATGCTTACATGACCATAGCCATCGCATTTTTTGAACGAAAATGAAAAAAAGCAAAGACTTTCCATCTTTGCTTTCATCATTAAGCCTGCGGGCTTGTTTCTGCTTCATGACCTTCTGCCAGATCATCCGCACTGCCTGTTACTGCACTGCGGGCAATATTCCAGCAATGGTCACCCATACGTTCCAGTGTACCAAGAATATCGCAATAGACAGATGAAGCAACCGGCGCTGTACACTTGCCATTGGACATGCGCACAAAGTGCTGGTTGCGTGCCCATTTCTCAAGGGCATCCATGCCATCTTCGAGATCCTTCATCTTTTCATATAATCCTTCATCCTTCTTACGATACAGTGCCATAGCCATATCCAGCATATCACTCAACTGGGTAAACATGCGGTTGATCTCATAGACAGCACTTGCCGAAAGACTATGCTTTGCGTCATTGTGAATCATTTCAAAGAACTCCTTGAGATTCATCGAAAGATCACCAATACGTTCCAGATTCTTTACCGTATCCAGCTGCAACCGCTGTTCCTTTGCATCATGAGCAGTCATCTTGCCTGCCGCACTGACATCCACAAGATACTTTGTCAGAATGGCATCGTAGTTATTGATCAATGTTTCTGTCTGATCAATCATCTGTATCTGTTCTTCGCCATGATCCTCATTCAGATACGCCCTTGCCTGGTTAACACTCTCCTTGACTGCTTCAGACATCTTGAACATCGCTTCTTCAGCTGCAGACAATGCGGCAGTTGGCAGTTCTTCCGCAAGCTTTGGATCAAGCGCATGCACATCCACTTCAATACGCTTCGGTTCATCACCAGGAATGATCTTACGGATCAACGCACACATCTGTTTGAGCAGCGGGAAGAAGATGAGCGTAGCCATTGTATTAAACAGAATATGCGATACAGCAACCTGCATCATCGGATTGAGATGCAATGCACCTGCGATTGAAAGAATCAGTGACGACAGCGGTCCGAGTAACAACATACCAACAGTTGAACCGACAATGTTAAACAGGGTATGGATACCAGCTGTACGCTTTGCGGCAGTAGAACCACCAACAGCCGCAAGAATACCGGTAACGGTTGTACCGATGTTGGCACCAAAGACAAATGGCAATACGGCCTGGAATGTCAATGCACCAGCTTCATACATCTTCTGCACAACACCAATCGTTGCAGCAGATGCCTGCACTGCACCGGTCATCACTGTACCTGCAAGCAGGGACAGGATCGGGTTATCACTCATGCTTTGTGCAAATGTTGTAAATGCCGGCATGTCTTTCAAAGAAGACAATGCATTACCCATGGAATCCAGTCCATAGAAGACAAGACCAAAGCCAAGCAGAATACTGCCAAGGCAGTTGACACTTCTCTTCCGGCTGAAGCTCAACAACATCGCACCCGCAAAGACTACATACAAAATGTACTGTCCGATGTCTAATGAAATCAGGAAAGAAGTAATGGTTGTACCAATGTTGGCACCCATAATAATACCTGCAGCCTGTTCCAGGGTCATCAGACCTGCTCTTACCATACCGATGGTAATCGCCGTACTTGCTGAAGAAGACTGCATAATAATTGTGATCACAATACCGATCAGAAAAGCACTCAGCGGATTTGTCGTATATTTATCAATATAGACACGCAGCTTGTCACCCGCAATTTCCTTGAGACCATCGCCCATGAAATTGATACCGAACATGAACAAGCCGAAGCCGCCAAGAATCACATCCCATTGCATATCTGCCAGAGACATATCAGAATCCTCCCATTACCTGTAAAATTAGCAGATATTAAAGATTCTGTAAACTTTATGTTAAAACAAAACCAAAAATGTTCCGGAATATTTGTGCTTCTGGAACAACTCACCTTTCGCAGAAAAAATCCATATCTCCTGCTATATTCAGCTATTTCGATCATGCATGAATAGTTTTGAAAATATTTCAGTTTTTATTTCCATTTGCGACAACAAAAAAGGAACCCTGCCTATTCAGGATTCCTCATCTGTTACTGCTCAGCCTTCAAATTCCTTAGCTGCTCTTTCCAGCCAGGAAGTGATTTCAATATGCTGTGGACATGCATTTTCACACTGCAGACAGTGAATGCAGTCACTTGCCTTGCCATGACCTTCTGTTGCCTTCACATATCTCTTGGCAGCTTCATCATCCTGTCCATAGACAAGCTTTCTGTTGAATGCCTCAAATATATCCGGAATCTGGATCTGCATCGGGCATCCACCTGTGCAATAATGGCAGGAAGTACATGGAATCTGCTCAATACCAGCAAGTACATCCTGTACCTTCTTTACAACTGCCTGTTCCTTTTCATCCAATGGCTTGAAGTCCTTCATGTAAGAAATGTTATCTTCCATCTGGGCTACATTGGACATACCAGAAAGAACAACCATGACATTTTCAAGACTTGCCGCAAAACGTACTGCCCAGCTTGCAACAGAAGCATCAGGATCTGCTTCCTTGAAGATATCGGTGATCTTTGTCGGCATATTGGCAAGGGTACCACCCTTTACCGGTTCCATGACAACAACCGGTTTGTTGTGCTTTACACATACTTCATAGCATTCTCTTGAACGCACTGCCGGATTGTTCCAGTCACCGTAGTTGATCTGCAGCTGGACAAATTCCGCATCTGGATGTTTTGTAAGAATTTCATCAAGAAGTTCAGGTGTGTCATGGAAAGAGAAACCATAGTGGCGGATCTTTCCAGCAGCCTTAGCCTCTTTCACAAAATCCCAGATACCATACTTTTCATAATTGTCTACATTATTCTTGGAAAGGGCATGCAACAGATAGAAATCAAAGTAACCAGCACCTGTTCTTTCCAAAGACACTTCCAGTTCATGCTTGGCTTCTTCTTCATTCTTTGCAGCCCAGGAACCAGCATTCAGCTTGCTTGTCAGGTAATAGCTTTCACGAGGATGACGGTCAACAAGGAACTTCTTTGCGGCTTCTTCACTGCCTTCATATACATACGCTGTATCGAAGTACTTCAGACCTGCCGCAAGGAACTTGTCCGTCATTTCCTCGCATTGTTTCACATCAATTGTTTTGCCATCTTCCAATCTTGGCAGTCTCATGAGACCAAAACCAAGCTTTGGCATTTCTGTTCCAAAAAACTGTTTCATTATACTGTCCTCCATAGGTATATTTTACACCTGTTCCAGTGTTATGACATATCTTCCAGGCATAATTCACCACCTGTTTTGCCTGCGATGATACCTGCTATATGATTTGCTTCGCGCATCACTTCATGCAGGTCTTTTTCAAGCATTAACCCGCACAAAACCATTCCGGCATGGCAGTCTCCTGCACCTGTACCATCTATCTGTCTGACCTGTTCTGTTGGCTGGTGGAAGAGATGCCCCTCTGCATCACAATACACAAGTGAATTACCACCATCTGTCAATACGACAACCTGTTGTGTGAAACCATGAAGCACTTTCACCACCTCATCACTGTTGGAAACATGTCCTGAAAGTCTTTGTACAAGTGTCATGCCTTCTCTTGCATTCATATGCAAGATCGGTTGTAATTGTAAGATTCTTTCAATCCTGTCCATTGCAATATGTCTAACGCGGGGACCTGGCGCAAAGCAGATCGTCACACCATGTTCATGCATACGTTCAAGACAGGTAATGATGTTTTCACCAGTCTCTTCTTCGACATCAATACCACCAGCATAGGCAATGCCATACTGTGAAGGATCAAGCGAAGTGAACATTTCCATTGGGAAATAATATTCCGCACCATGTACAGCAAGAAATGTCCTGTTTCCATTATCATCTACCAGACAAAAACATGTCCCATTTTCTTCCTGTAGATGATATCCAGGTTCTATATTCCTTTTGGCAAGTTCTTCTGCAAGATACCTGGCATACATACCTGTACCAAGAGGATAGCAAAGTTCATATGGTACATGCATGACACGAAACACAGAGGCAATATTGAATACACATCCCCCTGGCCGCATGGTCATATCATGCACATTCACGTCTTCTTCTACCTCAGGCAGATGGTCCATGCGCAATGTCACATCTGTTGTGACCGATCCAATTAACAATGCCTTTTTCATTGACAATACTCTTTGAAGAATGCACATTCCGCATCATTGCATTGTGCTGCCTCAGCTAGTTTGACATTGCAATGGAATACATGCGGCAGTGGTATTTCTTCTCCCTTATACAGGCGCAGCACAAACGGTACGTTTTCTTTCAGTAAAACAGGCAATATGACTTCCATCTGACTCTTAAGAAAATCACCATCACAGCTCATCACAAAACATGGCGGGAATTGAGCAGTCATATAGTTCATACAGGTTACCAGGTCCATTTCTTCCTGCGTTCCACCATTTGGAAGATATGCGTGCATCAAAGATGCAGTAAGGTCTTCCTTACCACCAAATGCAATTCTGTATACTCCACAATTGAGGGCAACCGCATTGAAGTGAAAGCCAGCAGGCGCAGTAAAAGCAAACTTTGCGGCATAGTCTGCATTGGTCAGAAAGTTACAATACAATGCCAGCCCATGTGCACCTGCAGAGTCACCAACCGCAAAGACATTTTCTGTATCAAAGCCATATTCATCTTTATGGGCAAGCATCCATTTCACCACTAGATTGCAATCTTCAAGTGGAGCAGAAAACTGAAACTCCGGTGCCAGGCGGTATGTAAAATTGATGACCGCAAAACCTCTCTCTGCAAGGCTCATCGTATACCACTGGTAGACATCTTTGTCTCCATATACCCATCCACCACCATGAAAGCTGATGATAACCGGCAGTTTACCTTCCATACCTTTTGGACGATACACATCAAGCACCTGCCACTTTTCATCTGTTCCATACACAATGTCGTCAAAGCGCTCAATATCTTCTGGTGTCATATTACCAGCATCTCTTTCATGATCTCCTTTTGTGAACATTTCCCGAACCCGTAATGCAATTTCAGACATACGCTACCTCCTTAAGCTTCCCTGTCTTATATGATTGACTGCCATCTCATGACGTATTGCATTCAACACCTTCCGCTTGTTCAAAGACCATAGTGGTGCTTTGAGTATTCTTCTGTCACCATCACCTGTGAGTCTGTGCACAACGATATTTTCATCCAGCCAGCCAAGGCACTGCACAACAAGATGCACATAGTGTTCTTCTTCCATTGGCTGTGGGGCATCCTGATGCGAAAGATATTTCGCATAGAGCTTTGTCCCTGAAAGATAATGCAAAAGCTGTATCTTGATACCATTGATCTTCACATCATTGAGATGTCGTATGGTTTCCAATACCATTTCATCTGTTTCCTCATAAAGACCAAGAATGATATGCACAATGATGGAAATACCAGTTTCCTGCAATTTGTGGCATGCTTCATCAAAAACAGAAAGCGGATAGCCTCTGTTCATCCAGATGGCAGTAGAATCATGTATGCTCTGCAAACCAAGCTCCACCCATATAAACTTGCCCGGATAAGCATCTTTCAATTCCTTCAACAAAGCCATCACTTCATCCCCAAGACAATCGGGTCTTGTCGCAATGGAAATACCGGCAAACAGCGAATTGTCCAAAGCAGAAGTATATAACATGCGCAGTCTTTCGCATGGTGCATAGGTATTTGTATATGCCTGGAAATAGGCAATATAACTGCCATTTCCACTATGAGAATGATTATAGATGAGGTCTTCTTCCACAAGTTTCTGACCATGGCAGGCAATCGCAAAATCACCAGATCCGCCTTCATCACAAAAGATACAGCCACCCGTTCCAATACTGCCATCACGGTTAGGACAGCTCATACCTGCATCCAATGCCACCCTGTAGAGTTTTTTGCCAAATGTCTCCATGCAATATGATGGAAAACTGTACCAGTATTCATCCCTTACCACAAAATGATATCTTCCTTTCCAACACCTGCTTCTTTCGCACATGCTGCAATGCCTGCTTGATAATTGCAATCTTTTGGAAACAACGCAAACTTACCATTTCCTGCATCCATAAGTGAAAACTTCTCTTCGAGTTTCTCATACACTTCATCATCCGGATGTTCCACCATCAGAAGATATGGTCTTTCTTTCCATTTGCCATTTTCAAACAATTTCAATGCACCACCACAGGCATTTTCCACTTCATCATAGATTGCACAACTTGTATCATGCAAAAGCATTTCCAAATCATTTAATACATCTGCAGAAAGCGGTTTGTGATACAGGGTATGACAGCCACTGAAGGCAAACATGCCGCCATCAACCACAAACATATTGGCATGGCGGTAATACTTTTCTACTGTTTTCGTACGACAGTATTCTGACAAAAGAACAACCATATTACCTGATTGTCTTTCCTTCATCAGTTTCAATGCTATGTCAGGATGATGGTCCAGTTCTTCCCCTTTAACGACAATGAGCTTCATCTTCCTGTTCCACTTTCTCTGACAAGTGCTTCTTCCTTCTCTTCAAGGCTTTCCAAAAGCATAGTCACCTGTCGGATTGCTTCTTCTACTTTATCCTGTGCATCGGATATTTCTCCCTGCACAAACATGTCCACAAGAAAATGATCAAAGACATAATCCGCCATACCGGAAAAAGCTGATACATCAAAGTCAATTCCTTCTATGTTCTGCACATCTTCCAGTTCCCTGTTGAATATCATCAGCGCGTTCTGTGCTCTTTCCATTTCAGCCTGGGCATCTTTCATCTTTGAACGTTTGACATAGGTAGTAAACATTCCACCGCCAAGCATATCAAAAATACCCCATCCCGAGGCAGAATCGAGCTTGTCACGTGCAGCTGTAAGGTGTGTCAATGCATTGTCTGCAGCCATAATTGCTTCTTCTACTTCTTTGATCATTCTGTTGTTGTCCATCATATTGTCATTTCTTCAAAGATTGAAGAAATCCTCCTCTTCACTTTCACTCTCTTCATCCTCTTCAGGATTTTCATATACCATCACATACCGGGTACGGTGAAAAACTTCCTTTGCCCTGAACCCAAGCTGTTCAAACAGAGAAAATGTACCAATGTCTCCGGTAAATACATATACCTGCACATTGCCCTTCGTATCACGGATACATTGCCGGATAACTTCTGTACCAATACCTTTATTCTGGTAGTATGGCAAAACAAACAGATAATTGATTTCATATCTGCCATTGCCTGGTGTCAGTAATAAATACCCGGCTTTATGTCCCTCATACCGTATCACCGCAAAGCGATGGATATTTTCCGCAATGGAACGATGTGTCCAACCGAGTGATTTTTCTTCATTGACCGCATGAAAATCTTCATAGCGCTGAATCACATCATCAGCGAGACGGCAGATGACTTCTATATCTTCTTTTGATGCTCTGGTGTATTCAAGTTTCATATACTCTGTATTATACACCACACAAAAAACCGGAGAATATGAAATCCTCCGGTCATCTGACTGAACGTATCAACCGTTCATTCTGTTCTGCTTTTTCTTCACCATGGAAAATATATTTCCTTGTCACTCTGCCCGAAATCAGACAGATCACTTCATACGGAATGGTATGGAGTTCTTCTGCCATTTCTTCCAATGATACATGTGGGCCAAAGATTTCCACTGTTGTACCAAGAGGGACTTCATGATCCAGTTTCAACATCACCTGGTCCATGCACACCCTGCCAACAACTGTTGCATATGTACCATCCACGTATACCTTCCGACCCTGGTTTGCTCTGACAAAACCATCCGCATAGCCAATGGCAGCTGTTGCAATGATTTCATCTTCTTCTGTTGTATAAGTCGCGCCATATCCAATGGTTTCGCCAGCTGGTACATGTTTGCACATATAGATAGTCGTATAAAGACTAATCGGATGAGCAAGTTCATCGGTATAAGAAGAAATGCCATACAGGGTAATACCCACCCGGCAGGCATTGCTCAACATATCATGATGGAACAATGTCGCATCTGAGTTATCACAATGAATATAGCGGAATGGATAATCCAATGCTTTGACAAGTTTTTCAAACACCGCAAACTGACGGTTAGTCATCACATGGTCCTTTTCATCTGCACAGGCAAAATGGGTAAAGATTCCATCAATAATACAACCCGCCGCCTCAAGACGATGCAATGCATCACGCAACTCTGCCTCATCTTTAAACCCAATCCGGTTCATACCCGAATCAATGGCAAGATGGACTCTGAGTCCTTTGCAATTCTGTTGGATGACATGTTCTATCCATTCCATAGAATACGCTGCGGTTGCGGCATCTGCCTCAATCAGTGCAGCAATATCAGAAGGATCTGCCGTACCAAGGACAAGCATTTCTCCCCGATAACCTTCATTGCGCAGCATGAGCACTTCATCTACAGAAGAAACGGCCACCATATCTGCACCAGCTTCTTCTACTGCCCGGCATACCTGTATATCGCCACAGCCATAGGCATCAGCCTTGAGCACAGCTATAAATTTCTTTTTTGATATTTCACGAATCTTTCTGACATTGTCCGCAATCTCATCCAGATTAACTTCCATCCATGTTTTTCTGAACATATTTGCCTCCTAGAAAATACGTGATGTCTGATAAGCAGTATAAATACCAGCCACACGGAACAGCACACCAAGAATACCCCAGAGGGAACCAAGTTTTGATATTATCAGCATTCTCACCATCAGCATCCACATCGAAGGTGAAACAAGTACTGCAAACAGACTTCCCAGGCCAAATGTACTGACAATGTCTCCAACAATAATAGATACAAAGGCAAGTATTGCACCGAGTATGGAATACTTCAGTGTTACACCATGTCCTGTATAGATCAGCAATCTGCCAATGCACCAGCCAATAAAGATATAGACAATTTCCATTTCAATGCGCACAATGCTCTGCACTACACCATAGGCAATACCAAGAAGAACAGAAGCAATCACCCCAACGATAATGGAAAGAATAAACCGTTTGTTGTGATCAATATTTCCAGCGTTATAAATAATCATATTTACCACTCCTGTAACAGACCCTATTCTAGCACAAACAGGAAAAAGCATATAGATAGCTCTAAACAGGCCCAGAAAAATTTCTTTTAAAAATTTTTAAAAAGTATGTTGACGCGGATTATCCATCGTGGTATATTATGACAGCACCTTGAAAGAGGTCACGGAGGTTTAGCTCAGTTGGGAGAGCATCTGCCTTACAAGCAGAGGGTCAGCGGTTCGAGCCCGTTAACCTCCACCATTGCCGACTTAGCTCAATTGGCAGAGCAACTGATTTGTAATCAGTAGGTTGTAGGTTCGATTCCTATAGTCGGCACCATTTTTATGGAGACGTAGCGAAGTGGCTAAACGCGGCAGACTGTAAATCTGCTCCCTCTGGGTTCGGTGGTTCGAAACCACCCGTCTCCACCATCCTGATAAATCAGTGCATAGCACTTTATATACATAGGGCAGATTGGGGCATAGCCAAGTGGTAAGGCAAGGGACTTTGACTCCCTCATTCGTGAGTTCGAACCTCGCTGCCCCAGCCTACTATAACCACCGCTGTCTCGGTAGCTCAGGTGGTAGAGCAACTGACTTTTAATCAGTGGGTCGAGGGTTCGATTCCCTTCCGAGACACCATCTGATTCAATGCGAGTGTAGTTCAATGGTAGAACGGCAGCCTTCCAAGCTGCATACGTGAGTTCGATTCTCATCACTCGCTCCATGAGTCAATCTGATCAATCGCAAGATTGATTTTTTTATGTCTTGAAGATGAAAGGGAGAGGACAAATGTTCTCTCCCTTTGTCTGCTTATGCAAATGATGCATCAATTTCTTTTGCGGCTTCTCTGCCATCGCGGATGGCATCCGCAACCGTCTTTGGTGAAAGATATGCATCACCAGCCACATAGACACGATCCACTGTTGTCTTATGTCCTTCTGTTTTCTCCAGGTTATCAAATGGCCCAAAATCAACAGACTGACCAATAGCAGGTACCACAAGTTCACAAGGAATCTCATAGTCACTGCCTTCGGTTTCAATTGGTCTTGCCCTGCCTGAAGCATCCGGCTCACCTAAATGCATGCGTATGCAATGCGCACCGATCACCTTGCCATTTTCATCCAGTTTCAATTCCTTGATATTTTCCAGGAACGCAAACCTTACGCCTTCCTTTTTTGCTTCTTCGATCTCATCACGGTTTGCCGGCATTTCCTTTTCACTGCGTCGGTAGATAACTGTTACATTGTCAAGAATCCTCACAAGGCTTCTTGCACAGTCCATGGCAACATTACCGCCACCCCAGACAACAGCACCGGTGTATTTCTGTTTATATTCCTCTTCCTTATGGGCAACATTGAGATTGTAAAGAAGGGAAAGTCCCGCTTCACAACCATCTCCTTCAAGACCATACTTTCTTTCCATCTGTGCACCAACACCAAGCAGAATGCGGTCATATTGTTTCAACAATTCTGCAAAGACTACATCTTTCCCAATTTCACAATTGAAATGGAAAACTACACCTGCTTCTTCAAGCTCTTCTTTGATCCTTGTGACATAGCTCTTATCAAAGCGATAGGAAGGAATACCGGAATAGATGGCACCACCTGCCTGATCATTCTTGTCGTACACGTCTACTGCATAGCCTTTCATCAAAAGGTCTCTCGCCGCCGCAAGTCCTGCCGGGCCTGCACCGATGATAGCAATGCGACGACCATTGCTTTCTCCAGCCACAGTTTCCCTTATGCTATGGTCACTGATATAACGTTCAATCAACTGGATAGATACAGGTTCCCCTTTGATACCACGCACACAATGTCCCTGGCACTGTCTTGCACAATCACAAAGTCTGCTGGTCAGTTCCGGGAATGGATTCACCGCATACAATGTTTCTGCAGCAAGGGAAAGATTGTCTTCTTTCAAGGCTTTGATAAAGTCCCGGATATGATTGCCTGTCGGACATCCTGTTTCACATCTTGGTTTTGGACAAGACAGACAATAATTCGCAAGTTCTTTGATTTCCATTATTTTTTCTCCTTCAGACTCCTTCTGATTTCCACATCCAGGTCTTTGATCTGTGCAAATACCTTTTCACCTTCCGCAAGAATTTCTTCCGCATAATCATTATCTTTGAGCGCTTCCTTTAGTGCAGCCGCATAGTTGCGCTTATTGCTGTCATTGAGATCGTGCCACGGAATATCTGATGTATGCATGATAACCCTTCTGTCGGCTGTAATCAGCCCCTGCAAGATCCATACAGCAATAATCGGATATCCTGGATATTGTTGCCAATAGGTAGCAGGATCATCCGATGTATAGATGTTTCCCTTCCATTTAATGGTATACATTCTTTCATCATTGCTGGAATCAACTTCCGCATGATCATCCTTCATGCGTACCCGTTCATCCGCAATAGCCGTAAATGCCTCATATACCTTTTCCTTTACAGGCAGTTTTTTCAACATAAATCTTCCTCCCCCTTCTTCTATTTCTTGCAAAGAAGATCAATGAATACAAGTTCTGGATTGTTGTACAATCGCATAATGCCATGTGCACTGCGGTTAAGCCCCCGGCTCACCATCATCAGATGGTCACCGTTTTTGAACATACCTTCTGTATGATGCGGGAACAACCCGGATTGTGGGGCATATAGCCCACGATGCAGGAATGGTATACGCCACTGGCCTCCATGGGCATGACCAGAAATAACAAGATCGCAATCCACATCGCGATAAAATGATTCAAAATGATGACGGTGGGATAAAAGAATCCGGTAACCACGGTGGCGGAAAAGCATGGAAACATCCTTTGGTCTGCAATCCGGTTCATGGTGCATGCAATGCATACCTGCTATTTCCACATCCGCATCCGGAATATAGATGCACTCATCTTCCAATATCTGCACGCCATGTGCCTTCAGCCAGGAATTCCATATCATCTGCTGATCAAGCGGTGCCCGCTTTTCATGATTTCCCTGTACATAAAACATCGGATAATGATGGAGACGGCGCACAAGTGTATATACAGCATCTGGCTTTTTCAGCTCATCAAAAAGATCACCCGGGAACACAATGATGTCCGGTGCCGCACGGTTGATTTTATCAACCAGTCTGAACTGGTCTACCCCAAACCATGTGGAATGCAGATCCGCTATGACACAGATCCGCAACGGCTGTACCACTTTCCGGCTATGAATTTTGTAACATGTACTGTCAATTTTCCAAGGCAGTCCAGCTGTAACAACAGCCATCGCTGCCGCTGTTTTCTTTTTCATAATTTAATGATAGCACACTCGTCAAATCAGTGAGCAAGAGCTTTTTCAAGCCACTTTCCCCGGCCAAGACGCACCAGGAAAAGGATGCCCCGGAACATCAGTTCAACCGACATGCCAATCCATACACCCGCAAGTCCCATCGTCTTTGAAAGAATGGACGCAAGCGTGATTCTGACACCCCATATACTCAAAAAGTTCATCACCCCGGGGATCAGGGTATCCCCTGCTCCACGAAGGGCACCTGTCGCAACAATAGAAGCCCCAAAGAGTGGTTCAGCTAACAATTCAATGCGCAATACAGACACACCAAGCGCCTGCACAGCGGTATCCGGTGTCAGGAAAGAGAAGACAACCGGTGAAAAGAAATACATTGCAAACCCGGTAATGGCCATGATTGCCATTCCCATACATGTTGTTATCCAGGCAAAGGAGCGGGCATGTTCCGGGCGCCTGGCTCCGATGGATTGGCCGACAAGGGTAGTTGCTGCACTTGCTATACCATAACCTGGCATATAGCAGAGTGATTCAGCAGTTACAGCAAAGGAATTTGCGGCAATGGCATTTGTGCCAAGCGGGGCAACAATACGGGTGGAATACACCTGGGCACTGGTCATCGCCACCTGTTCTATGGCAAGTGGAAGACCCATACGCAACGCTTCCTGCAGAGTTTCCTTCTGCAGCTTCCAGCTGCCCTTATTGCGGGAAAGCGAAAGTATGGAAGAATGCATGCAGGACGCATACATCATCGGGATTGCCGCAACAACATAGGAAAGTGCCGTGCCAAGTGCTGCACCTGTTACCCCTAAACCTGCTCCTGGCACCATGAATTCAAAACCAAACAGCGTAACAGCATGCGTATCAAAAATCAGGAAGTAGTTAAAGATAATATCAAGAATGCAAAGCGAAGCGGAAAGGATACTCGGTGTCTTCATATTGCCAATACATTGCAATGCACTCTGGTTGAGGAAGTACATCATACGCATCGGAATAAACAAAGCATAAATCATGAAATACATCGTGGCATCATGACGAAGTGACGCTTCTCCCCCAAGCCAGGCTGGAAGATAGAAGGAAACAACGGTTCCAATTGCACAAAGAACAAGGGAAATCAGAAAAGAAACAATCAGTCCCTGCCGCAATACAGATCTGGCTTTCTCAGGGTTCTTTGCCCCGACCGCATGGGCAATCTGTACCGAAAAACCAGTAGCTGTACCAGAGATCAGTCCACCAACAAGCCATGTGCTGGAAGAAACAAGACCAATGGATGCACTGGCTGCAGCACCAAGTGTACCAACCATCGCCGCATCGATATACTGCATGGCAATTTCAGAAATCTGGGCAAGAATACCCGGAATGGATAACTTCCAGACAACAGAAAGACTGTCTTTTAATGATAATTTTCTGTCACTTGCGATCGCTTCTGCAAGACTGATGCCTTTTTTCATATGCACTATTTCCCCTTTCATACACAAGAAACGTGTAACATACGTATCATTATATCGAAAAGAAGAAACATCTGCCTTTCATTTCTACTTAAAAAACAACACAGTTTGTGGTACTATCCTTGTGTTAAAAAAGAAAAGAGGTAAAGACATGGGTGGTTTCTTCAGTGCAGCACTCAAAGAAGACTGCATATTCGATGTATTCTACGGTACGGACTATCACTCCCATCTTGGCACACGCAGAGCCGGTATTGCCATGTATGAAAACGGCGGCTTCAAGCGTGCGATCCACAATATCGAAAACTCTCCATTCCGCACAAAGTTCACGAATGACATTGCTGAACTCAGTGGAACAATGGGAATCGGTTGTATTTCTGACTACGATCCACAGCCACTTGTTGTGCGCTCTCACCATGGCCCATATGCCATTGCCTGTGTAGGCAGAATCAACAATGCCCAACAACTGGCAGAAAAAATCTTTAACAACTCCTCTTCCCATCTGATGGAGATGACGGGGAATGAAATCAACCGCACAGAACTTGTTGCGGCACTGATCAACCAGAAGGATAACCTGATTGAAGGTATTCAGTTTGCACAGGAAAAGATCGATGGTTCCATGTCCATCATGTTAATGACACCGATGGGCATCTATCTTGCCCGTGACAAAATGGGCAGAACACCGATCCATGTCGGCAAGAAACCGGAAGGCTATTGTGCTTCTTTTGAATCCTTCGCATATCAGAAACTCGGTTATACAGATGCCCATGAACTTGGACCTGGCGAAATTGATATTATGACACCAGAAGGGTGCAGAGTACTTGTTCAGCCTGGCAAGGACATGAAGATCTGTACATTCCTCTGGACATATTATGGATATCCACCAAGCATGTATGAAGGTGTTACAGTTGAACAGATGCGCTACAACTGTGGCAAGTACATGGCACAGCGTGACTTTCTGAACAAAGATGACATTGATACGGTAGCAGGTGTTCCTGATTCCGGAATTGCCAGTGCCATCGGGTATTCCAATGAATCCGGTGTTCCATATTCAAGACCATTTATCAAATATACACCAACATGGCCACGCAGTTTCATGCCTACCATACAGTCCAAGCGCAACCTCATCGCCAAGATGAAGCTTGTACCGGTAGAAGAGCTGATCAATGGCAAGAGACTGCTTCTGATCGATGACTCCATTGTCAGAGGTACCCAGCTTCGTGAAACAGCAGAGTTCCTCTATGACAGAGGTTCCAGGGAAGTCCATGTCAGACCTGCCTGCCCGCCGATCATGTTTGGCTGTAAATACATTTCCTTCTCCCGTTCCACTTCCGATATGGAACTGATCGCAAGACGCATCATTGCTGAAGAAGAAGGAGAAAATGTAGACCGCGCTATTCTTGATGATTATTGCAATCCGGATAGTGACAAGTATCATAAGATGCTTGACATCATGTGCAAACAGATGGGTTTCTCTTCCCTGCAGTTTGCAAGACTTGACGATGTGATCAAAGCAACAGGCTTACCAGCAGACAAACTTTGTACATATTGCTGGGATGGCAAAGAATAATACAGGATGTGCAATCGCACATCCTTTTTTGTACAGACAGAAAAAAAGGAGATCTGCAGTCTGTTGCTGCAAATCTCCTGCTTTTTATAATCGATTAGTCGAGCTTGTTCTTGAGATCTTCGATATCCTTCTTCATATCTTCAATGATCTGCTTCTTTTCTTCAGCTCTTCTCTGCAGACCTCTGATCTCATCAAAGTTTTCTGTCTGATAGACTCTTTCTTCAAGGTTTTCAACCTGTTCACGCATAGACTTGATGCGTTCATCTTTCTGGTCAATCAAAGCCTTGAAACGTTCCTGGGAATTCTCATGCTTGGCATTCCAGAACACATCCTTGGCAGCCTTGAATTCATCCCAGAGTCTGTCATTGTCATTCTTTCCAGAATAGCCAATTGTCTTCCATTCAACATCGAGCTGCTTCATGCGCTCTGTAGTTTCCTTGGAATAATCCTTCTTTTCAGCAATTTCCTTTGCTTCCGCAATGAGCTTCTTCTTGGAATCAATGCTGACCTTGCGTTCAGCATCTCTCTTTTCGAAGAATTCCTTTCTCTCCTTGTAGAAATTCTGACGCAGGGAATTGAACTCACTCCAGAGAGCCTCATCTGCTTCATGACCGGCAGACTTGACAGCCTTCCATGCATCCATGAGGTCATTCATGACATTGCCGGCATTCTTATAGCTTGACACATTTGTGACAGCTTCCTTTGCCTTGGCGATGAGTTCTTCCTTCTTGGCCTTGTTTTCAGCTCTCATTGCATCAAGATTTGCAAAGTAGCTGCGGCGTGCTTCATCAAACTTCTTACGTGCAGAAGAGAATGCCTTCCACAGTTCATCATCCTGTGCACCAGCTCTGCCAATTTCCTTCCACTGATCAAGCAGGGAACGGAACTTCGCCTGTGTGCTCTTCCATTCCTGACTTTCAGAAAGAGCTTCAGCCTGGGCGACAATTTCCTTCTTTGCCTCAGCATTCTTCAATGCTTCTGCAGCAGCCTTCTTCTCACTTTCAACAATTCTGTTGAACCAGTCATCATACTCCTTGTCCTTTGGTGTATTCCAGCTGGTTACTGCTTTGTATTCTGCTTCAATAGCGGCAAGCTGTTCTTCGCTCATTCCATTTTCAGCAAGCTCACTTGCCTTGCGGCAGATTTCCTGCTTCTTTGCGATATCACTTTCCATATCCTCAAGAGCATGATCATTGTGATCTGTGCCATATTCAACAGCACCACCCTCACTTGCAGGATGTTTCAGTGAAAACATTCTTGCTTCACCGTCTACCTCGATACCAAACCACTCACCGTGTCCATCATCTTTACCAGCAGCAGGTTTTACCGGGTTGCCATTTTCATCCTTGGCACCATAGAGAACCGTGACTACCTTTCCCCCGAATGAGTTACGCGGTTTAACGGATACGTTAGCGTATTTTTCTTCATATCCAGGCAATGCTTTCCAATCCATATTCTGACCTCCCTTGCGACATGAAACTGCACATACAGTTTAGAAAACCGGGCATAATACCCGTACTTACCAAGTCATTATTTTACATGATGCACACAAATAAGAAAAGAAAATATCCTTTATTTTTGCGATAAAAATCGTTTTTCATGACTTTTTCTTCTGAAAACATATCATTTTTATGGCATCCTTCAGGTCTTGTACATACCAGTCAGACAATGCCATAATTTTCTTTCTGTCCTGCGCACTGGCTTCATCTTCTACCCCACATACCAAAAAGCCTGCTGACTTTGCACTTTCCACGCCATGCAATGCATCTTCAAAGACAACAATTTCATCTGTTGATAGATGCATTTTCTCTGCAGCAATCCTATAAATTTCCGGTGTGCTTTTATCGGTATGCAGTTCTGTACAAAACAGCAATTCTTCAATTTCATCACGAACCCCAAGTCTTTCAAAAGCCGGTTCCTGTAACACTCTTTCACCAGATGAGGCAGTCATTACGCGAATGTCATTTTCCTTTAAATAACAAAGCAGTTCCCGTGCGCCCTTCTTCAATTGCACTTCATCGCGATAGAAAGCAACAATACGGGAAAGACATGCCTTCTGTATTTCCTCTTCGCTTTCTTCGAGATGGTACCTTTCCTTTACATACTGTATTGCACCACCCACTGTCATTTTGAAGATGGTTTCATCAAGATCTGCATCTGGCACTATGCCACGTTCTTTGAGATAGTCTGAAGTCAGTGTTGACCACTTGCCCATTGAATCGAGCAATGTTCCATCAACATCAAAAATTACACCTTTGATTGTTTTCATTTTCTTTCCCCACAACAATTATTCCACACCAGAAAACTGTGCATTATACAGCTTTGTATAAAAGCCATCTGCAGCCAGAAGACTCTGATGTGTACCCCGCTCTATAATTCTTCCATCCTTCATAACAAGTATCAGATCTGCACTCTGTATGGTGGAAAGACGATGGGCAACAATAAAGCTTGTCCGGCCTGCCATCAGCCGGTCAAATGCTTTCTGTATCAGCATTTCCGTACGGGTATCGATAGAAGACGTCGCTTCATCAAGGATCAGAACTGGTGGTTTGACAAGCATCACTCTTGTGATGCATAACAGCTGTTTCTGCCCAGCAGAAAGAGAGTCTTCATTGATCTTTGTATCAAAACCATGGGGCAGGCGGCGGATGAACGCATAACTATGGGCCTGCTTTGCGGCTTCAATGATCTCAGCATCGGTCGCCTCTGGCTTGCCAAAAGTAATATTTTCCCGGATTGTTCCTTCCTTCAGCCAGGTATCCTGTAAAACCATGCCGAAGTTCTTTCGCAAAGAGTGGCGGGAAACGGCAGTAATGTCCTTACCATCCACTTTGATCGTTCCTGCATCCACATCATAGAAGCGCATCAGAAGGTTGATCAATGTCGTCTTGCCACAGCCTGTCGGACCAACCAGAGCAATCTTCATACCTTTTTTCACATGTACATCAAAGTCATGAATCACCGGTTTTTCCTTTACATAACCAAACTGTACATGGTCAATATCCACCACACCTTCCACCTGACCCATTTCTTCTTCTGGATCAGCTGTTTCACTATCTTCTTCCAACAAAGCAAATATCCGGTATGCACAGGCAAGGGCATTCTGCAGTTCTGTGACAACCGAAGAAATATCATTGAATGGCTTCATATACTGGTTGGCATAGGAAAGCATGACCGTTAATCCACCAACGGTAAGGCCCGAATGCATGACAAGAATCGCTCCGACAAGAGCAACAAGCGCATAGATCACACTATTGACCGCTCTTGTGGAAGGATTGGTAATACTGGAAAAAAAGACCGCTTTTTCACTATATGTCTTCAATTCATCGTTCACCTTTGCAAAGCGCTCAGAAGCCCGCTTTGCATAACCAAAGGCCTTGACAACATCCATATTACCAACCATTTCCTCAACAAGGGCTGTTTCCCTGCCTCTGGTATCAGTCTGCTTGCGGAACATGGTATAGGAACGTGTCGCAATAAACCTTGCCACAAGAAAACTGACCGGAGTCATGATGAGCACTAACAGGGTGATGACAAATGACTTTGTGACCATGAAATACAATGTCACAACAATGGTTAAAACCCCACTGAACAATTGCGTTAATCCTAACAGTAATCCATCGCTCAGCTGGTCTGCATCCGCAATCACCCTGCCAACGATGTCACCCGTGCTCTGTCCATCAAGATACTTCAATGGCAATACTTCAATTTTGCGGATGGCATCTTTGCGGATGTCGCGTATTGTGCAATATGTCACACGGTTATTGATAAGATTCATGAACCATGTCAAAACAGCAGTCACAATAACGAGAATGCAAATCAGAAGAAGATACTTCCCCATTCTCTCAAAGTCGACACTACCTTCTTCCACAATACAGTCAATTGCATCACCAAAAAGAACAGGTACATATAATGTCAATACGACTGTCAAAGCGGAGAGTACGATACTGATGGCAAGCAGAAAGCGGTATCTGCCAATATAGCGCATTACTTTGTGAAATGTTGCAAAAGAGGAACCTGTGTTATGCATGGCACACCTCCTTTTCCCTGAACTGGGAAGCTACGATTTCCTGATAGACTTCACATGTGGACAGCAGGCTGTCATGTGTACCCTTTCCAACCAGTTTTCCATCGTCCAGAACAAGAATTTCATCCGCATGCATGACTGCAGATGCCCTTTGCGAAATGATGACCGTTGTGGAATCAAGGGTACGCAATGCCTTGCGTAACGCCGCATCTGTCGCAAAATCCAATGCGCTGGAGCTATCATCCAGTATGACAATATCTGACTTTGCCACAAGGGCACGGGCAATCGTCAATCGCTGTTTCTGTCCACCAGACAGATTACTGCCATTTTGTTCTACCACAAAATCCAGCTTTCCTGCCTTGCCTTCTACAACCTCTCTTGCCTGGGCTATGTCCAATGCCGCATAGATTTCTGCATCATCTGCCTTTTCATTGCCAAAGCAGAGATTGTCGCGTATCGTTCCATGAAACAATACCGCATGCTGGGGAACAATGGCACAAAGCTTGTGCAGAAACGGCTCTGTATAGTCTTTGATATCTCTTCCAAACAATTGGATGTCACCTGTATCCCGGTCATAATAGCGCATGATCAATGCGGCAAGTGTGGACTTGCCACTGCCTGTACCACCAATGATACCAAGCGTTTTGCCTTTGTCTAATGTAAAGGAAATATCTTCCAGTGAAGGTGCAGAGGAACCTTCATACGTAAATGTCACATGCGCAAAAGCAATCGCAACAGTTTCATCCTGTTTGTTTTCTTCTCTACCATAATGCATTTCTTCTTCCATCTTTAATATTGCGGATACACGTCCTGCACAGGCAAGGGACTTGTCAATGGTAATGATCAAAGAGGCAAGCTTTATCAGTTCTACAACAATTTGTGCCATGTAGTTATACAAAGCAACAACATCACCCTGGGAAAGTGCCCCAGCGCTTACTCTGAGTGCACCATTCTGGATGAGCAGAATCGTCGCAATATTGATGATGGCATAGGTCAATGGGTTCATGAAGGCAGAGAGCAGTCCGACTTTTTCATTCAGCTTCAACAGGGCATTGTTGTCTTTGTCAAATTCCGCAACAGCTTCTTTTTCTCTGCAGAATGCCCGGATCACCCTGACCCCTGTCAGATTCTGTCTTGTCAGATGCAGCACATCATCGAGTTTCTGCTGTACCCGTTTGAACATCGGAATGCTCATGAGCATGATGAAAAACACAACCACAAGCAGGATGGGAATTACACCGGCAAAGATCAAAGCAGAAGGTACATCAATGGTAAATGCCATGATCATTGCCCCAAAGACAATAAACGGACTCCGCAGCAAAAGACGCAATGCCATATTGATGCCATTCTGTACCTGGTTGACATCTGAAGTAATGCGGGTAATCAGCGTAGCTGTACCCACTTTCTCAAGCTGGGCAGAAGATAAGTGCTGGATATGGTCAAACAGAGATTGTCTGAGCTTTGTGGAAAAGCCCACACTTGCCCTTGCCGCAAAGTACTGTGCGGTAATACTGCAGACAAGCCCGATCAATGCAAGCAGTATGAGAATACCAAATTGACCAATGATATAGCCGTAGTTTTCTTCTGTTATGCCACGGTTGATGATATTGGCAACAAACAATGGCACCAGAAGATCAAAAAATGCTTCAAGGAGTTTGAACAATGGTGCAAGGATGCTCTGCCATTCATACCCCTTCATATATTTCAACAGATTTTTCATGTGCTTCCCCTTTTTCTGTTTTCCATCATACCAGACAGTTTCATATATGCAAAAGAAACAGGTCATAGACCTGCTTCCTCACACTATCGCAATAATTTCCGCACATCTTTCTCAGATGCCTCAGGCCATACAGATAAAAGATGCTGCACCATTCTTTCAAAAGACTTTGCAGGATCACGCCGATAGGCACTTCTTGTCAGCGTCCTGCCAAGATGCAGCTCTGGTGTTGTGTACTGGGTAATACCCCAGCCATATTCCTTTCCCTGTTTATCCATGGCATATGGGAAGGAACGGATGATGACATATGTCTGCATCTGCAGTCTTGTCATGATGGTCTCAAAACCCTTGAAGCCATCTTTTCCACCATACCCACATAAGGCCTTGAGGTCAGGGGTTGTGATTGCTTTCTTTTTTTCCACCATGTTGTATAGCGTCATGTCGGGATATTGTACAAGTCCTTCATCACATCGGCTGTCAAAGTCATAGCCATCCCGGCGGTAGTTGACGAAGTCAGGCCACCAGTCAAGGCTCACAAAACCAGCAGCGCGGCGGAAGAATTTGCCATAGGCACATGTACCATTCACAGCTATTTTCCCTTTCCATTCCCATGGACCTTCCTTGTCCGTAAACCAGTATGATGGATCACACAGTTCTTCTACTGACAAACCACGTACGGCGTTTTTAAATAAAGGAAGAAAACCAACTTCCTGTATTACTTCTTCAAGATCACTTTGTGTACGAATCGTTTTCATGACATTATCATAACGCAAAAAGAGACCCGATTGACGGATCTCTCATACTTAATACGCATTGTAGAAGCTTGCGGCGATGGATTCAACATTGTTGAGTCCGGCTGAGCGTTCAAACTTTGTCCGGAAGATGTAACCTGCCTGGGCAGCACCATTAGCGGAATCTTCACAGGCATTCATTTCAGAAATCAAGCCTCCACCCATTTCACTGATCATGAAACGGATCTGACCTTCTACGCTGTCAGAAGAATAGCCATTGGCTGCACAGAAGGCAACAAGGTTGCTGGCACGGCCACCACCCCACTGGCAGAGTCCATAATAACTGGAACCTGCTGTCGGGTTGAAACTGGATTCAATCTGGATGTTGGCAAGAATACCAGCTGTAGCAGCTTTTGTAAAACCTGAACCTGTCAGGAAGTTATAAATCCATGCGGCATTTTCTGATGTGTTGACACTTACTGTTCTGTATCTTGGCTTGGCATTGACAGTGACCGGCACATTGGCATCGCTCACATTGCCATGGTTGTCCACTGCATGTACTGTGACATTGTAACTGCCAGGGGTATTGACATCCACATTGCTTGTTACGGTATACCAGCCTGTTTCATACATTCTGCCAGAAGCATCGTCCACTAGTGCCTCAGGCGCAGCATCGACACGCATCAGTTCACCATCTGCCGGATCCGTTACCTGAGAGACAACAGAAAGTGGATCAAAACCTTCCCCTTCCTGAATGGAAACAGAATCGACTGCCATATGAATCACAGGCATCTGGGTATCTTTGACCACATAGTTGCGCTGTACGGATGTATAGCCCTGCTGCCCATAGCTGTCGGTATTGCTGAGGGTGTAGTTGACAAGGAAGGAACCTGTCTTAGACAAATCCAGAGCATCTGTATTTGTGGCAAGCGTACCACTATGATCTGCCACCAGTTCATCCACATTCTTCAAAGCACCCGGTGTATATTCAAACTCACGCACTTCATGACCAGCTTCATCTTTGACAAAGCTAATGCCAAGGGCATCCATCATCTGTGTATAGGAAAGATCTCTCTTTCTTGCTTCTTCGTGCTGGTAAGCCGCATGTGCTACACCAGCGGTCGCAATCGCAGCTGCTGAACCAAGGATCAAAGGAATAGACAATGTCTTTGAAGCATGTTTCTTTTCTTCTGCAATAACCGAAGTATCTTCAGCCGCATCCGCATAATCTGTTAATGGAACATCACTTTCAAGAGCTGCCGCATCCGCAAATGCTGTCAGTGAAACAGCACTTTCTTCTGTCTTTGTTTCAAGCTTTGCCGGAACAGCACGTGCCTTCAGTGATTCAACAAGCGTCTCATTGTTGTTTCTGATCGTCTTGATCGTGTATGTATTGTAAATATCTTCTTTTCTTGTATTTTCATCCAGAACCTGGATCAGATTCAGTTCGAAAAGATCCGGATCGATGTTTTCATAATTGTTCAAAACCTCTGAAAATGTCTTGCGGACAATCAGTTCCGCCTGTCTTGCACTTTCAATGGTCTTACGGGCAATGGCAAGCAGGTCATCATGAAGCAGTGTATACATTCTGATCATGCATGCCTTATCCCCTTTACGGATGCCTCTTGCAAGCTCCGGTACACTCATACGGTTCACATCCAGTTTTGCAAATGCTTCACTGGAGAATGGTCCGTTCATCCTCATTGCGCTCTCACTCATTCAGCATCCCCCTCTTTCATTCGTACATACCGGTTGTTTCAAAAACCGGATTTATGCCCATTTTACGTGCGTAAACAAGATAAATCAAGCGTGCAATATTATTTCCCAGCCATTTCACATATTTTCACACATGTTTCACCCCTTGCATGCCACCAAATATCACAATTTGTATACATGACAAGTGAACTTCTTTTCCAAAAACGCTATACTTAAAGCAGATAAATGACATATGTCATGGAGGTAAATATCATGGATGTTAAAGACGGAATCAAAAACATTTTCTTTGCAGGTATAGGTGCTGCAGCTATTGTGGTCGAAAAGACAGGAGAAGTTGCGGACACCCTCATCAACAAGGGTGCTGAAGCAGTTGAAAAAGGCAAAGCCATCAACCAGGAACTGAAGCATAAAGCTGCTGAGTATCATGCTGAAAAGAAAGATATTTCCAGCTTTGTGAAGAATCTTTCTCCTGAAGAAAAGGAACAGCTCAAAAAAGAACTCAATGAAGAAGAAACAGATTGTGAGGAAGAATGAGCAACCGGGAGAATAAAACTCCTGAAAACACAACTTCTGGCGGGTCACGGCTGAAAGAGATCCGCCAGGTTTTATCGCGCAATAAAATCACAAGAGGCATAAGCCCGGCAAAACTGAGAATCATACTGGAAGAACTCGGTCCTACTTTTATCAAACTCGGACAGATCATGTCTCTGCATTCCGATATTCTTCCCCGTCGCTATTGCGATGAATTGTTAAAACTCAATTCTGAAGTCAGACCAATGGCTTTTGAAACAGTAAAACAGGTTTTAACAAAAGAGTATGGTACTGAGTGGGCTGCCTTTTTTCAATCCATTGATCCGGAACCACTTGGTTCTGCTTCTATTGCCCAGGTACACCATGCCATCCTGAGAGATGGTGATGAAGTCATCATCAAAGTACAAAGAGAAGGCATCTATGAAACGATGTCACGTGACATCAGCCTTCTCCACCAGCTTGTGAAACTGATGCCATCTATCCGCAACTTTAAAAATGTTGTCGACCTTGACATGGTGCTGGATGAAATGTGGAGTGTTGCCCAGCAGGAAATGGATTTTCTGCAGGAAGCAGAAAACATGGAAGAATTTGCCAGAGACAACAGAGATGTGAACTATGTCACCTCTCCCCGTCTTTACCGGCAATATTGCACAAAGAAAGTGCTTGTCATGGAATATATCGATGGTTTTGCCATCGATGATACGAAATCATTACTTGAAAATGGTTATGACCTGAATGAAATTGGTTCCAAATTTGCCAACAGTTTCATCCGCCAGGTCATGGACAATGGTTTCTTCCATGCCGATCCACATCCTGGAAATGTCAAAATCAAAGATGGAAAGATTGTCTGGATTGACATGGGCATGATGGGCAGACTCACAGAACGTGACCGCAGACTCATTGTCAAAGGGGTAAGAGGCATTGCTTTGCGCGATGTCACCATGATTGAAAGTGCTGTGCTTGACCTTGGTGAATTCACCGCCAAACCAGACCGTGTCCAGCTCTATAAAGATCTCAAGAAATTCATCGATGAATATGCGGATGCGTCAATGGGCAGCATATCCATCGCCGACTGCATGGAATCATTGATGGAAATCATGAAGGCAAACAACATCCGCATGCCACATGGCTTTACGATGCTGGCAAGAGGACTTGCCCATGTGGAAGGTGTTTTAACAGTCATCAGCCCAGACATCAATATGTTCGAAATAGCTTCTACAAGAGTCAGTGAAAACCTTCTGGAAAACATTGACTGGAACAAAGAACTGCAGAAGCTTTCCCATACACTGTTCCGTTCCTTCTCCAAAGGCAGTGAAATACCATCACTTACAGCAGATGTATTAAAGGAACACCTCAAAGGACAGAGCAATGTGCAGATTTCCCTGCACTCAGCCGATAACTTCACAGAACTGATTCATAGTGCTGTACGCAACATTGTCATCGGTGTCTGTATAGCAGCATTACTGATTGCTTCAAGTATTATCTGTCTGACAGACATGCAGCCAAAGATACTAGGTATACCACTATTAGGGGCAGCAGGTTACTTCTTTGCATGTCTTGTCAGTTCATTCCTTATCATTCGTTACATCTACCAGAAAGTTAAACCAAAGAAAAAGAAGAAAACAAACAATGGATAGACAAAGAATCTGATAACCACCAAAGACTATCAGATTTTCTATTTCCAAAACAAATTCATCACTATTTTCGAGTGCCATTTCGAGTGCTACCATGCCTCTTTGATGTATTCAGGCATCCTGAAGAAAAAGTGAAACAAGACACATAATCCGGTTTCACCAATTCACATCATCTTCTATTCAGGCTTCTTTTCTCTTTTTCATCAGCACCAAAGCAAGTGCTCCTGAAATACCACAGACAAATACCATTCCAACTGGGAGCTTACCAGCACCAGTGTCTGGAAGGGCATCTTTCTTTGGTTCTTTAATGACAATGACATAAGAAGACGCATGATCCTGGGTAAATGTTGCATAACCTTCTTTATCCACTGTTATCTCAGAGACTTTCTTCAGTGCTTCATTCTCGTAATGATACAATTCTGCAGTCTTTCCACTATGCTTTATATCTGTAAAGAAGCTAAGTACTGCATCAAATCCAAAATCACCATCATGGACAATTGCAAATTCATAGTAACTGTTTTCTCCAGCTGTCTTTTGAATCAGATCTGTTGGAATTGATTTAGTGTGTCTGTCAACAGAAAGATTTACCGGTTCTGTCACCTCACCTTCTACTGTTGTTGCATCAATACGCCATACATATCCATTTCCTGTGATTTCCAATAACACCTGATGTTCTTTTGCACTGGTAAGAACTTCATTGGTAATCTCAGTTGTATTCAAATCAACTGTTTCTCCCGGTTTTGCATTCTCAATATTTGCAACATCTTCATTAACCGGTACATTAATGACACATGCACTTTCATAAGCAGCGGTTGCGTCTGTAAGTGCCTGTTCTGCTGTACTGAGCGCAGTTTCAGCTTCCTGTACCAATGCCTTCTTTTCTGTTACAGCAGCTGCATAGGTATTCCATACAGCAGAATCTTCCACAAAATCTCCTGCAGCCGCAATAATATTCTCCATGCGGCTGCTGAGAGCAGAATATTGCTCATTCAGATCACTTGGCCAAAGCTTCTGATCCATGCCATTTTCTTCTATTGTCTGCATTGTGGTAACAGTTTCTTCCATAGATGCAATCAGAGAAGAAACATCTTCTGGTGAACTACTCCGACTTATAGAAGTCGGAGCTTCCTGCTTCAACCACTACTGCACTGGCTGCGATTTCTCACAACGCAGTGTCTTACACAATGTCCA
>CASEPS010000007.1 GCA_949289855.1 uncultured Erysipelotrichaceae bacterium | reverse complement strand
GAACAGAGTGACTCCATCCTGGCTGTGATTGGCAATACTTTCAAATGGATCTTCATTCCACTTGGCTGGGGTGAGTGGCAGCCGACAATGGCAACTGTCACAGGACTGATTGCCAAGGAGAATGTTGTCGCTACAATGGGTGTCCTATATGGTGCTGGTGAAGTTGCAGAAAATGGTTGGCAGATCTTCAATATGCTGAATGCCGCATTTGGTGGAAGCTACCTTGCTGGTTATTCCTTCCTTGCCTTCAACCTTCTCTGTGCGCCTTGCTTTGCGGCAATTGGTGCGATCCGCAGGGAAATGAACAATGCCAAGTGGACATGGTTTGCGATTGGCTATCAGTGCGGATGGGCATATGTTGTGGCTCTGATTATTTACAATATCGGCAATCTTGTGGTCTATGGAACATTTAATTTATGGACTATTGTTGCGATTGCCCTTGTTGTGGGTATCATCTATATGCTTGTGCGTCCATATCACGAAGCGGACAAACTGGTCACAGCTGAGGCAAAGTGATGGGTACTGCAGTCATCCTTGCCATCCTTGTGATCGTTGTATTTATCGGCATACGCTCAACTGTCAAAAGAGCCGCAACAGGATGTTGTGGAGGTGGTGGTGAAAAGATCAGACGGATCAGGCCGTCTGATCCTGACCGCAGCCATTATCTCTATGAAATTGAACTTACGGTAGATGGCATGATGTGCGAAGGATGTGAAACCAGAGTATCCAATGCACTCAATCAGCTCAATGGTGTTTTTGCAGAGGCAGATCATTCCACAGGAGTTGTAAAAGTACTTCTCAAAGAGAAAGTGAATGAATCTGAATTGGAAAACGCCATCAATAAAATTGGTCCGTATGTAGTATTACATACAGACTGGATCAGAAAATGATGAGGCAGCCTCATGGCTGCTTCTCTTAACACAATGAGTTAGACGCGACTAACAAAGAATATGTCAGAAGAAACGATCGTCAGATATTGTGCGCCGACACTTTCGGGCATTAAAACAGGAAGTCTTTTTACGAGTGAATATAATAGTAGGCAATCCCTGATGCAGGAGATTGATGAACTGAATGCGATTCTTGTGCATGGTGGTATGCACGCATCTGTGCTTGGCTACACCCGGTCAGCCGCAAGAATTTACATTTACCGCAGGGCAATGCTGGAAAGGGATTTATCCTGCCACGAGGCAAGTAACCTGCTTGAATTGTTAGGCTATGATACAGGCAGTGTAGAGAAATGTCTTTCCAGATTGCTGGAACGACTTTCTGAAGATAACTTTCCCCATGAAATCGGTTTGTTTCTTGGGTATCCCTTATGCGATGTCATCGGATTTATGGAGAAGAAGAAATGTCTTTTCTCAGGACTTTGGAAAGTGTATGGCAATGTAGAAGAAACAAAGCGGGTTTTTATGGCATATCAGAATTGCACAGAAAAGTATGCATGTGCGATTGCACAGGGAAAAACGTTGAAAGAGCTTATTCAGGAGGAAAATAAAAATGAGTAAAACAGCAGTAATTTATTGGAGTGGTACAGGCAACACAGCAGCGATGGCAGAGTCTGTTGCCCAAGGTGTGCAAAATGCCGGAGGAGAAGCAGAACTGATTTCTGCGGATGCATTAGATACGGGAAAGATGAGTGAATATTCATCCTTTGCCCTGGGGTGTCCGGCTATGGGAATGGAGGTGCTTGAAGAAACGGTGTTTGAACCGATGCTCTCATCGATTGAAGGCATGTTATCCGGAAAGAAAGTTGGCTTGTTTGGCAGCTATGGCTGGGGTGATGGCACATGGATGCGCAACTTTGAAGAAAGAATAAAAGAAGATGGCGCAATCCTTGTCGATGATGGTGTCACCGCCAATGGTTACCCGGATGGGGATGCACTTGCCTCATGTGAAAACCTTGGAAAAATGCTTGTCTGATTGTTCTGTATGAAAACTGCCTGTATGATCATATGGTCATACAGGTTTTTCTTAACAGTAAGCGCTCAACATATGCATTTATGGAAAAACAGGATGAAATCATGTAAAATAATTGAGATTTTATTGATGAGGCTTACATGAGTGAGAAAAAAGAAGCGAAAAAAGAACAGGTAAAAAAGAGTATTGTACTGAGTGGTCTTGTTGGCACTGCTGGTCTTTTCTTTGCCAAGCTGCTTGGACTTTTTTATTCCATTCCATTATCTTCCATTCTTGGCAGTGATGCCTACATGAGCTACTACGGTACAGCATATCGTATTTACAGTTACATTCTCAATGTATTCACAGCTGGTTTTCCCTTTGCTGTATCTACACTTGTTGCCAAGTATACCGTGCGCAATGACGCGAGGGCTCTGCGGAAGATCAAACAGCTTTCCAATCTTCTGATGGGTTTTACCGGCTTTGTTGGCATGGTCATCCTGTTTGTGCTGTCATGGCCTTTGGGAACACTGGTGGCAGGACAAGATGGTTCGTTCGTCATGGGCAACTGCTTGCGCATCTTGTCGCTTGCCATCTTCTTTGTACCATTGTTATCCAGCTTTCGCGGCTTTTGGCAGGGACGCAAAGAAATGGGCGAATATGCAGTCTCCCAGGTGTTTGAACAGGTATTCCGTGTCGGCTTTCTCTTGTCGATGGCATATCTCATTGTTTATGTGCTGCATTTGGACAGCAAATACGCTCTCTATACTGCCGTATTATCCACAAGTATAGCGGCAATTGCCGGAATATTGCAGATTGTTAGATTCGACAAGAAGCACTATGTCGAGATAGAAGATGATGCACGTCATCAGAAAACAAAGACAGTGCGCAAGAAGAAACTCTTCAAGGAATTCATTGCCCTTGCCATACCGTATCTTCTTGTAGCGGTATTTGGCTACTCCGATGACATTTATAACTCCATTCTGTTGCCGGTTGGTCTTCAGGTCCATGGCTACAGCAGTGAACAGATGAATATCATTCTTTCCGCCTTCAACTATGTCGGTACAAAGATGACGGCTATTCCGATGATTCTCTCTCCTGGCTTTGCGGCTGCCCTGATTCCGCATATCACCGCAGCCCGTACAGAAGGGGACTATAAGAAAGTCGGACGCAATGTTGTGGACTGCCTGAATATCATCTGGTATATCGGCTTGCCTGTTTCCTTCTGCATATTCCTGTATGCGTCGGATATTTATCATATTCTTTTCTATACTGCCGATCCTTCAACTGCTTCTGATTGCCTTCGCTGGCTTGCCTTAGAAGGATTCCTTGCAACAATGACACCGGTAGTCACAAACCTGTTGATGGCTTTAGGTATGCGCAAGGAGGCATTGAAATGCCTGCTTGTCAATCTATTGATCAAGGGGGTTATCATGGTGCCGCTCATCTGGCTCATCGGTTATCCGGGGTGTGTATTATCCATCGTACCTGGTAATATTTATATCATTGTGCATAGCTTCAAAGTGATGCACAAAAAGTATGGCATCCAGTTCAGAAAGGTTTGGATGGTTGCGATAAAGAGTGCCCTATGCCTTGTGGTTATGTTCGGCGTATGTTATGGTCTTCGCTTCATAGGACTTGACGGGGCATCCGGTTCGAAGCTCATTGCTTTTGTGAAGTTCGGGGTGAATGGCATTGTGGTCATGGCTGCATACTTTGGCATATCTTCTTTGTTGAAGCTGCCAGATGAAGTGTTCCATACAAGTATTATTGAAGTTGCAAAACGGAAATTGAAAAGAACGAAGGAAGAGGCGTGAAAACTTCTTCCTTTTTCGGTATGATGGAAGCAGAAAAAAATCCGGTTGCCCGGATTTGCAAAGGTATTATGAGAACATGAAGAAGGAACTGAGTACGGTTTTTTGGAAATCGATTGAATAGAAGGACAGCGTGCTTCTATGTTCTCACAACTGTTAGTCTTAACTAACTGCCTTTAGTTTACAGAGAAATCTGTATTCTGTCAACAGAAAAGAGTTGATTTTGATGAAAAAGAGTTGATTTTGATGAAAAAGAGTGGATTTTGATGAAAAATAAGAAATCTTTTGAAGATCGTATTTTGGAAGAAATAGACATTCGGGAGGTTGCCGCGTGGATATTGGAAGAAGACAACCCAAGGAAATGGTTATGTCCATTTCATGATGACCATCATCCCGGATCTTTCAAGGTCTTTTCTTTAAACAACCGCTTCAAATGCTTCTCCTGCGGTGCATTTGGCAACAGTATTGACCTCTTCATGAAGGTAAGGCATTGTGACAGGGAAGAAGCGATTGCGCTTCTTGGTGAACATTTTCTCCATGAGAGAACCATACCTGTTCAGCAGAAAGAAAAACGTACGGAAACTACATGTGCGTCTCTTTCTGTCCGCCATGTCATCTATTCCATCTTCTCCGAAGGTATGTCTTTGCTGAAAAGTGGAAAGAAGCTTTCTGATGCCCATCACAATTATCTTTTGGACCGTGGCATAACGGAAGAGGAAATTGTTCGCTTTGGATATTTCTCCATGCCGGACAGATCCATCCTGCCTGCTTTGTGCCAAGCGGTACATGATGCTGGTTTTGCGGAAAGCATATTGTTAGAAATACCCGGGTTTTACCGGTGGAAGAAGAGCGGGAAAATCGATATGTCAGTTACTGAAGGTATCGGTATTCCGATTCATACAGTAGATGGAAATATAGCGGGTATTCAGATTCGTCGGGATATATTGCAAAGTGCATACGATTCCCGCTATGTCTGGTTTTCTTCTTCCTGGATCAATGAAAATCCAAAGGCAAAGGAACTGTTAGAAGGTGGAGCCTCACCTGGTTCTCCAATTGATGTCATACGCAATAAAGTTGAGAAGGAAATAATCATTACCGAAGGCCACTTCAAAGCGATACGGGCAGCGGATCACTTTGGCTGTACTGCCATCAGCCTGCAGGGCATTGGTGCAGGTAATGGCATTTCTGCTGTATTGAAAGAGCTGAAGAAGGTAAAGACAGTCATCCTTGCCTTTGATGGTGACCTTGTGTTCAATGAGAATGTGTTTCTGCAGGAAAAGAAGCTCTATGAACGTTTGAAAGAAGACTATGTCATCAAAGCACTGACATGGGATATGTCGCAGGGAAAGGGAATAGATGATGTTCTGGCAAGGAACGGGGATATTTACATGGTTCCTTTTCCCCGCTTTTCTGAATGCTTAGGACAGTTTTATCAGCAGAAAACCCTGCGGAATGATACAGAAATGGATAAAGATGCGCAGCTTGTGCTGTTCAGAGATGCCGTTGGAAAGAAATTGTGGCAGAAAAAGTATCTGATTTGAAAATTGTTCCGATTTATCAACAGAGTACGTTATATAATAAAGGCAGATAAATTTTAGGAGAATATCATGAAAAACTATCTGACTGTAGATGTTGGTGGAACCGCCATCAAGTACGCTTTGATGAGCGAAGAAGCCGAAATCCTTGAAAAGGGGGAAGTACCTACACCGATGGAGGGTCTTGAGGTATACCTCGACACCCTGACATCTTTGTACAAAAAGTATGAAGGAAAAGTGGAGGCATTTGTCATGAGTGCCCCTGGCCGCATTGATTCCAAAACTGGTTACTTCTTTACCAGTGGTGCATTGGGATATGTGGACAGAACAGACCTTGGCGCTTTGATGAAAGAGAGAATTCCGGTTCCATTTGCGGCAGAAAATGATGCCAAGGCAGCTGCTCTTGCGGAACTCTGGAAGGGTTCGATGAAGGGTATTCATACAGGTACTGTCATTACCCTTGGAACAGCCATCGGAGGTGCTATCATCATCGATGGAAAGCTGTATCGGGGCAATACATTTGCGTCAGGTGAATATTCCAACATCTGTATGGACTGGATGGAACCGCTGAAACCACATAGTGCATGGTATCGTGCTGGCAGTGTTACTGTTCTTTGCCTTGAATATGCAGAGATGGCAGGCCTTGATCCGACAAAGGTCAATGGCAGAATGCTGTTTGAAGCAGCCAATAATGGAGAGGAAAAAGCCAATGCAGCACTGCGTCAGTATTGTTACAGAATGGCGGGTGGCATCTTCTCTTTGCAGGTAATTCTGGATGTAGAAAGAGTTGCGATCGGTGGTGGCATTTCCAAACAGCCATTACTGATGAAATATATGAATGAGGAAATGGATCACATCATGGAGGCTAAGAGCCCATCTCCTGTCAGCCGTCCGGAAATCGTTTCCTGCACATTTGGCAATGACGCCAATATGATTGGTGCTTTGTATCATTATCTTTATGAACTGGAGGGAAAAGACAAATGAGCAACTATCTTACAATTGATGTCGGCGGAACAAATATCAAATATGCTTTGATGAATGAAAACGCTGAGATCACCGACAAGGCTGAAGTGCCTACACCGATGGAAGGTATTGAAAAGTATGTAGACACACTGGTCGATATTTACAACACATATGCCGGACAGGTTGAAGCAGTCTGCATGTCCGCACCGGGTAAGATTGATGCCCATACCGGTTATTTCTATACTGGTGGAGCACTCAAATATATCCATGAAACAGATCTTGCCGGGCTGTTGAAAGATCGTATTCCGGTACCATTCTGTGCGGAAAACGATGCCAAGGCAGCAGCCCTTGCAGAACTCTGGAAGGGTTCAATGCGTGGTGTGAGAAATGGAACGGTCATCACTCTTGGTACAGGTATTGGTGGTGCTGTCATTATCGATGGTAAATTGTACCGTGGTTCAACATTTGCGGCAGGTGAGTATTCCTGTATTTCCTCCCGCCTTGACAAGCCATACTCCACAGGTATGAACTGGGCAAGCCAGAATGGCGTTGGCAATCTTGTGAATCTCTATGCTGCAAAGATTGGCAAAGATCCTTCTGAACTTAATGGACGTATCCTTTTTGGCAAGGCAAATTCCGGTGACGAAGATGCAATCAATGCCATCCGTGAATACTGCATGGGGATTGCGACAGGTATTCTTTCCCTGCAGACAATCATCGATGTAGAGAAAGTTGCGATCGGCGGTGGCATTTCCAAGCAGCCATTGCTCATGGAAAAGCTGCAGGAACAGCTCCATGCCATGTACGATCCGATCAGCGATTATCTGCCGATGAGTCTGCCGGAAGTTGTTTCCTGCACATTTGGCAACGATGCCAACATGATTGGTGCGCTGTATCATTATCTCTACGAAATCAGATAAAACTGAGGCATAAGCCTCAGAAATAGGTTTTGACGGATATGACCTTTCCGATGATCTTCACGGGAAGGTCTTTTACTTCTTTTGCAGTAAAATAGCGGTTTTCTACATCCGGATTGGCAGCCTCAAGAATTAACATGTCCTTTTTGAAAATGACGCGTTTCACTGTCACCTCATCCCCAACCATGACTACCCCGATATCGCCATTTTCGAGGTGGTCTCTTTGCTGGACAAGGACAAGGGAACCATCCATGATGCCAATGCCGTTCATGGAATTACCTTCAACTTTCAGATAGTAATCCGCATTGCGCTTTTCCCGCAGGGTCGCATCTTCTTCACCGAGGTAGTTTTCTTCCGCAAAGAGGTTGTAACCACCTTTGACATAACCAAGTACCGGCATATGCATAGTTATGTCCATGCCTTTCAGAAGGGGTTCAATATTATAGCCGAGCAATGTGGATAGTCTTTCCATGACTTCTTTTGACACTTTTCTGACAATGCCCCGTGACCACCTTGTCACAGTTGACCTGTCAACCCCGACTTCTCTTGCAATTTCCGCATCACTTTTGCCGCTTTTTTCTTTATAGGCAAGAATAATATCCTTCAGTTCCATAGATATAGTATAGCTGTTCATGCACATCATGTCGACAACAAAGTTTCATTTGTTGCGTGAATAGTTGAAATAAGCAACTTCACTTTCTATAATCAGTGTAGTGTTGAGCAGGAGGTGAAGGTGATGAGTCTTTACAAACGGTATGTGGATGTGATTGCGGTGACGCATAAAAGCGGGGATGTAAGACCACTGTATGTCATATGGGAAAATGGAGTCCGTTACAAGATTGACAAGGTTGTGGACATCCAGCGCAGAGCATCGCTTGTCGGGGGCTGTGGTCTTCGCTACGGGTGTATCATCCAGGGAAGAAGACGAAACCTGTTTCTGGAGAAAGACAGATGGTTCATTGAAAGCCATCAGCCGTGATATGATACTGGCATGGCAAAGACAACAGAAACACTTGCCCTTGAACAGGCATTAGAAGAAAGAAGCAGAAAGAAACGGGAATATGGCTGTACCGAAGTGACCATCGGCTTTAAAAGCAAAGGGCATGGGGATGAGATTGTGGATTATCTCTCCATGGATGCGGATGGTATATTCCGCTGCTATGAACTTAAAGTATCATTAGCAGATCTCAAAAGTGACAACCACCTCAGCTGGTATGGTGATTATAATTATCTTGTTGTTTCAGAAAAACTGTATATGCACCAGGTGGATTTTGACCAGTACATTCCACCTTATGTTGGTATTCTTGTTGGAAAAGACCTTGTCACAAAGCGCAATGCACATGAAAAACATGTGGATGAAGAAGACAGAAATATGTTAAAGGACAGTCTTCTGCGCAGTGTTTACTGGAAGATGACACAGTATAAAGATGCTGGTGATCTTTCGCTTCTGAAAGAAAAAGACAAGGAGATTGAACAATTACAACAGGAGTTTGATGCCTATAAGGAAAAGACAGACCGCATGATGTGGACATGTCAGGACTATGAACACTGGTATGCTATAAGCCATGATCTTCCTTCTTTTACCATTGAAGAAGGTGCCAAAAAAGAAAGGAAGATATGTCTTGCAAGGCAAAGAGGACTGCTCAAATGGCAGAAGGATGGAGAAGTGTACAGCTGTCCGGTATGTCATACCATAAGTGAAAAAGAAACACCGTATTGTCCATCATGTGGAATAGAACTGGAGAAAAGCAAAGCAGATGAATAAATAAGTATTCGTCTGCTGTTTCTTTTCCAGTATAATCATGTTAAAACTGAGTAAACCGGAGGAGAAATATGGGTATTGTAGTCATTGGCGCAACATTTATCGATCTCAAAGGCTATCCCTTTGCACAATATATTCCGAACGGCAGAAATGCCGGCAGGGTCATTCAGGTACATGGTGGTGTGTGCCGTAATGTGGTAGAGGACATTGCCAATGTGGAATTAAGACCAACCTATCTTTCTGTATTGGATAACAGCGGTCTTAGCACAGAGATTATCGATAAGCTGAACCGGCATAAGGTAGATACAAAGTACATTGTCAGAACAGAAACAGGACTTGGCAAGTGGCTTGCCATCTTCAACAATGAAGGAGATGTCATTGGTTCGATTTCTCAGCGTCCGGATCTTTCTGAAATTGGTAAAGTACTGGATGAACATGGCGATGAAATCATCCGTGAAGCAGACAGTATTGTGGTAGAAATTGACATGGATTCTGATCTTTTGAACAGGATATTCACCCTTGCAGAGAAATATGGCAAAGATGTCTATGCGGTTGTTTCCAACATGTCGATTGCGGTAGAAAGAAGAGATCTGATGAAGAAGACCGCATGTCTTGTCTGTAACAGAGAAGAAGCGGAAATCCTTTTCTCAGATGATTATTCCGGTATGACACCAGGGGAGCTTGCGGATCTTATTGATCAGAAAGTAGAAGCTGCCCATTACCCACGCATGGTGGTAACCCTTGGCGAAGAAGGTGCAGTCTATGCTGAGTCAGATAATGATTATGGTGTCATTCCTGCCCAGAAGACAGCTGTTATTGATACAACAGGTTGTGGTGATGCATTCTTTGCGGGTGTGACAATTGGTCTTACTTATGGCAAATCACTCAAAGAAGCATGTGAAATTGGTACAAGACTTGCGTCCAGTGTTATTGCAACAAAGGAAAATGTATGTCCGCGGTTCTTACCGGATGAATTTGGATTGAAGATCAAAGATAAACAATAGGCAATCTTTTCGAAAAGGCATATAATACGATGTGGAAAAGGGGAACCTTATGGAAAACGAAAAGATTTATCACATACTTGTTATCAATCCTGGATCCACTTCGACAAAAGTGGCTCTGTTTGAAAACGATAACTGCGTATTATCGAGAAGTGTCTTTCATGACAGTTCAGAGCTTCTCAAATATAAGACAATCAATGACCAGCTCAACTACCGTATGCATGTCATGCGCCAGTTTCTGAAAGATGCTAATGTTGACCTCAACAACATTGATGCCGTTGTAGGCAGAGGCGGACCATGTTATGCCTGTGAAAGTGGCTGCTATACGATCAATGAACAGCTTGTTAAAGACACCCATGACTGCCGTGGTCACTTCTACCATAGCTCCATGCTCGGTGTGCAGATGGCATATGAATTCCAGCACAGATATGGTGGTATTGCCTTGATGGTTGATCCACCAGTTGTGGATGAACTTTGTGATGAAGCAAGAATTACAGGTGTCAAAGGTGTTTACCGCAGAGCGACAGCCCATGTGCTCAATGCCAAGGAAACAGCCAGAAGATATGCGGCTTCTATCGGTAAGAAGTATGAAGACCTCAATCTTATCATTGGACATATCGATGGTGGTATTTCCATCACTGCCCACAAACATGGCAGAATGATTGATGGTAACGATGCAGGTGGTGGTGAAGGTCCATTCACACCTACCCGTATGGGCTCCATGGCAGTTACCGATGTAAGAGACTACCTCTATGACATGGGACTGGATGAAATCAGAAGACTCTGTTCACAAGGTGGCGGACTTTCATCCTGGTTCAATACATCTGATTCTGCAGAAATCTACTATGGACGCATCCGTAAGGGAGACAAGATGGCAGAACGTGTATGGAATGCCATGTTGTATCAGTGTAACAAGTGGATCTGCATGATGGCAGCACCATTAGAAGGTAAGGTAGATGCTATTCTGCTTACAGGAGGACTCTTACGTATTCCAGGTGTTGTGGACACGATTAAAAAGGGAACAGAGTGGATTGCACCAATTACCGCATATCCTGGTGAATTTGAACATGAATCCATGGTATCTTCAGCATTACGTGTACTGCGTGGTGAAGAAAAACCAAAGACTTATACTGGCAAGCCAGTATGGGATGGTTTCAAAGACTAAGACACAGACAGTCAGAAATGGCTGTCTTTTATTTTGCGATAAAAAAATGAATGTAATGTAAATACTTGAATACATCAGCTGATAAGGTATATAATTCATTTGCAAAAAGAAACCGCAATACATGGATAGAGAAAACCCGGGAAGTCTGTCATGTATGTGCACAATAAATGTTTCTTTTTCGGAGGAGGTATTTATGAAAAAAGAATACATTCATGCCATTTTTGAAAAGAATCACATTTCATTTATCAGTGGAATTATATGTACATTCCTGAGAAGTCTGATGTACGTTATTAATTCCTACTTATTTGGTGTGATTCTGGATATGATTATTAATCCGGGTGAACAATCAATATGGAGTGTTGTTATACCATGTGAAGTGACGGTGTTGCTGAGTTTTTTTTTCAATCTGTCTGTCTACTATTGCAAGAGCAGGTTTATTCATAAAGGAATTAGACAACTCAAGGATACTATATATTCCAAGTTGACTAAAAAGAGTTTCAGAGCTTTTTCTAAGGAAAATACGGCACGATATCTCTCTCTGTTTTCCAATGATATAAAATCCATTGAAGATAATTTTTGAATAATATATTTCTTTTGCTCTATTATATTACAGCGTTTATTTTTGCGTTTATCGCTGTCTTTTATGTGAATATCGTCTTGCAGTGTTTCTGATTATTGTTGGCATAATATCAATACTTGTTTCTTCAAAAATGAGTAACAGACTCGCCGTACTTGAAAAAAATGTCAGTACGGAAAATGAGATTTTCATGGCAAAAGTGAAAGACCTGGTTTCTGGTTTTTCGATCATTAAAAGTTATAAAGTGGAGCATGAAGGAAAGAGGCTGTTTTCATCTGAAAACAGAGTTGTTGAAGAAAAGAAAAGAGCAAGAAGGTTCTGTGAAGGTGCATTAGCTTCAGCAGGAGATTTCTTTGGGTTTTTGATGCAGGATGGGGTTATTTTATATGGATGGTATCTTATATGGAATGGGAACTGCTCAGTTGGTGATGTAATGGCAGTTGTTTCCCTGAGTAACTACATCTTCCAGCCTGTTTCTTATGTACCACAGCTTATGGGTGCTTTCAAAGCTGCCGGAAAGCTGTTTGACAAGATCATTGATGTTGTCAGTGAAAACAATGATGCACAGGATGGTGTAGAAATTCATAGTGCAGACAACATTGTTCTTGATAATGTTTCCTTCTCATATGATGGAGATAATGAAGTATTACATCATATTTCCTGTACATTTGAAAAAGGGAAGAAGTATGCCATCATTGGAGACTCTGGTTCAGGAAAGTCAACGATGTTGAATCTTCTTATGGGTGCATTTGATAACTACCATGGTTCTCTTAAGGTAGATGAAACTGAGATGAAGGACATCAATTCTGATTCCCTGTTTGATGAAGTGAGTCTGATTGATCAGAATGTGTTCCTGTTTGATGCAAGTATCAGAGATAACATTACAATGTTCAAAGATGTAGAAGAAGAAAAGCTGATGGATGCCATTCAGAAAGCAGGATTAAGTGAACTTGTAAAGAACAAGGGATTAGACTTTGTATGTGGAGAGAATGGCAATAACCTTTCTGGAGGAGAGAAGCAGAGAATTTCCATTGCAAGAAGTCTGATCAAAGGATCACCGGTATTATTGCTGGATGAAATCACATCAGCACTGGATGAAAAGACAGCACATGCGATCAACCAGGAGATTGTTTCGTTGAAGGATAAACTATGTATAGAGATTACACACAGATTGGATGAAAGTATCCTGAAACAATATGATAAGCTGCTTGTATTACGAAATGGAAGAATAGAAGAAACAGGCACATTTGATGAATTGTACAATGAAAAGAAGTACTTCTATTCACTGTATACAGTTTCTAAAAAATAAAGGAGAAATGAATATGAAACGAATAATGAAAATCATGCTTACAATAGGAATGTTTATTGCATTTTTGAGTACTGTACCGGTAAAAGCAGAATATAATGAAACCGAGAATGATCCAACAGAATATGTTGTATTTGATCTTGATGGTGGTGACCAGTCAGAAACAATTTATGATGAAAATGGAAATCCAATTGTGATTTCTATGACTTCATTAGATGGAAAGCAGAAATCAATTACCAATGGAAATAAGCTGATTTCAGCAGATACTCTCTTTTTGTCAGCTTCGTTTGTAGTGACAGTGTCGAATCAGAGATTTACTGCGGTCAGCAATGGAAAATATACTGCATGGGGTGTAACCATTAAAAATGCTGCATTGAGACTGAATTCTTCAACTCTTGCTACATATGCATTAAATTGTTCTGCCCTTGGTGTAAATTACATAAAAACATTATCAGCACGAATTAGTAATAGTGAAATAGTTATATCTTTCGATTAAAACATCAGTTCAGTGGAGTTATGGATAATCTGGGTGATATAAATCCGAAGATTAGATTAAGAAACCCAAATGATATAAACATTGTCCATCCTGTAATCAGAATGATGATTACGGGATGGAATTTTTGTTTGACGGAAATATATGTAGCTAGTATGGCAAATACAGGGTTCATGCCGGTAGGGAAAAGGGACAGAAAAATAAGTGCCAGAACTGTTACTGTCCATAGCTGATGTTTGTATTTTTCAATAAGTGTAAATATGGCATCTGTGTAAGGATTTGAATTTTGACAATCAGTTTGTTCCTCCATCATTTGGTTCTCTTCTGGTTCCTCTGTTATCTCAGAATCAGTAATCCCATAATATGTAAGCATAACCCTTTTAAAGTCTTCATCAGGAATAATATCTCCATTTTCATAACGGGAAAGGGTTGCCTGGCTGATATGCAGAGCATCTGCGGCTGCTCTCTGGGATATATTTTTAGCTCTTCTTGCGTTTTGGATAGTTTTATCAAATGACATAGGGTTGCCTCATTTCTTCATGAAAATTATAGTACATTTATACGCAAAAGATGACAATATGTCATTTTTAATGTGGATTTTCACAAAAGAATGAATAAAATGCATGATGCATAAAATATTCACATGTTGAATAAAATATTCATGAATTTCCTTTATACAGATATGTAGGGAGGAATGGCTTTTCTGAAAAGTCAATTGATATTGAATGAATAGAATAGCGCTTATATGTGATAAAGAAGAGTATAGTCAGGAAATTACTCTTTTATTTCAGAATGATCAGGTATTATCCAAATTTGATTTATTCCATTTTACAAAATTTACGGGAGAAGACTTTCGTATATATTTTGTATATGTATCATGTAATGAGGATTTTGATGTTGTTCAACAGATTCAAAATCAGTTTCCATATTCCATGATAGTAATATTCTCTGATCACGATGAACTGGTTTATCGGGCATGGGAATATTCAGTGTTGTTTTTTCTCAGAATGAATGAATTAGAAAATGATTTGAAACGCTTCTTGAAGAAAGTAGTCATTGGTGAGAAAAATACGAGATATATGTATCACCATAAGAAACAATGGTTATCGATTCGTTATGATCATATTTTGTATTTTTCTGAATATCAAAATTCACTGATAATTCACCTGGTGAATTCTACTTCTATTGAAGAAAGAAAAACGTTGAAGAATCTGATGCAGGAAATATCACCATTTGCCTTTGTAAGGATTTCCAGGTCATATGTGATTAACAAAGCAAAGATCAAAATGGTTGATAAAAATGATGTAATTCTTGTGGATGGAACTGCATTGCGCATTTCCAAAATATACAGGAATAATCTAAATTACTAATAATTATCAATATGGTAGAGATTATTAGAAAAACACGATGATGCATTATTTGAAAGCACTGAATAGATTGGTAGTACAATCCAGTGTTTTGTTGTCTCTTGTAGAGATGTACTGGATGGTTGGTTCTTTCTCATTTCCCTTGTAAATGGAGATGAGGTAGTTGTCTTCAAACCGTAACTGTTCACTCCAACGAAGTGCTTCATCCAGGGTATAGAAACGGCTTTCCTCAAAGGGAGAACCATGTTTGGATAATACTGCTTTCCATCTTCTTCTTCGCATAGCGAGAATATGTAACCACAGTTTCCTGTTTCCTGCAAGAAGATGTTTTGTCTTAACTTTTCTTTTGTTGTTTCCATGCGTAGAATATATAGGAAGAACAGGAGAAGGTATGATTTATTTGTTTTGCCCATTACATGCGGAAGCTTTGCCACTGATTCATGCATTGCATTTGAAAAAACAGGATTGTCCTGCTTCTTTTATGTGCTATGGAGATGATGAAAGGTGGTTTATGACCATATGTGGAACAGGCAGAACAGCTTGTGCAGCCGCGGTTGGAGCAGTGCTTGCCATGCATCATGTGAACCAGAATGACATTGTTGTACTGTATGGCAGTGCAGCTGGTGTAATGGATGCTGAGGAAGGAAAACTCTACAATGGCGTAAAACTCATGGATATGCATAATGGACAATCTGGCTATCCTGATGTGATGACAAAAGACAGTCCTTCTTCCTGCATGATTGTCACAGGTGATGTGCTGTATGAAGGAGGATGGCCATTTTCTTTTGCAAAGGAAAGTGTTCATTTGCCACTTTTATATGACACAGAATCTTCTGCTTTCTTTAAAGCCGCCATGTTCTTCTGCCATGTTCATCAGATTGTGGTATTACGCTATGTCAGTGACAAAGGCAATGTCATCACAAAAGATGTTTTACAACATCTCAGCATGCAATGTGTTGAAGAAGCAGTTTTCTATATGGAACGCATGCAGAAAAGAATTACGTTACCAGAAGGAAAAACATTTGATGCTCAGGCACAATGGCTGAACGGGCTGTTATGTGGAAGTGCAACAATGCAGAACCAGTGCCGGCAGATGATATGCTGGTGTGAATTGTCTTCTGTCGACTGGAAGAAGGAAGTAGAAGGTTTACGAGGAGCAGGTGTGTTGCCATGCCATGATAAGGAAGAAGGAAAGAAGGTGCTTTATGAGCTTAAGAAACGACTATGCGGCTGACATGTTTTCCTTTCTTTATATTGAAGAAGAGGTATGGAACCATCCCCGCACCAAAGCCATTGTGGACCGGTTTCCTCAGGCAGTGAAAATACCTGTTGCACATTACCAGGATATCTTTGACAGAACCCATCAGGACTACCGCATGCAAAAGGACAGCAGGGCACTGATCATTGCTGCAAAGCACGGTACCCGTATTTACCATGGTGCCCCGGTTTGTCAGAACTTTGATGAACAGTATTTTTATTATTGCTGTACAGCATTGAACTGCATTTACGATTGTTCGTATTGCTGGCTGAAGGGCATGTATCCAACAGCCCATATTGTTGTCTTTGTGAATCTTGAAGACTATTTTTCTGATATCAGAAATCTGTTACAGCAACATCCGGTATATCTCTGTATTGCCTATGAAACAGATTTGCTGCCATTAGAGTCGATCATTCATCAGGTAGAGCAGTGGCATGCTTTTGCAAGAGTTGAAAAGAACCTCACCATTGAACTTCGCACAAAGTGTGCAGCAGTGAATACATTGCATAAGCTTGAAGCATTGGACAACTTCATCCTTGCTTATACAGTATCTCCAGATCCTGTTATTCAGACACTGGAGAAGGGGACACCAGCATTGCTGGAACGCATCCATGCCATCAACTGGTGTATTGACCATGGTTATCCGGTAAGGCTTTGTTTTGATCCATTGCTTTATATCAATGGGGCGAAAGAACTATATACTGAAATGGCAGAAACGGTTGTCCAGCACATTGATCTTTCCCGGGTGAAAGACATCAGTATTGGAACATTCCGGATGTCGAACAAATATCTCAAAAACATGCGGAAACGGTTTCCGGATGCTGCTGTTGTGCAATATCCGTATGAAACAGATGAAGGCTATTCACACTATCCCCGTCATATCATTCGGGAAATGGAAGATGCATTATGCAATGCATTACTGCCATATGTTGATGAAAAGAAAATCTATCGGGAGAAGGAATTATGAGTCATTGTGCAATTGTGACCGGGGCTTCCAGCGGTATTGGCAAGGCCATCAGTGAACGGTTATTACAACTTGGTTATGAAGTCTATGGAACGGGCAGAACATTTACGGAAACCATTGAAAATGAGAATTTTCATCCGGTTGTTTTTGATCTTTTAAACACAAAACAATTACTTGCATTTGCAAAGGACATGCAAAGAAAAGAAGTGGACCTTCTCATCAATAATGCCGGCTGTGCTTATTATGGCATGCATGAAACATTGTCTTATGAAAACATACAGGAAATGGTCAGGGTAAACCTTGAAATACCAATGATTCTTTCTGGTGAACTGATCCGGACATTGCGCAAAACAGGTGGGACCATCATCAACATAGCATCTGTTACCGCACTGAAAGAAAGTACACATGGCGCAGTCTATGGCGCAACAAAAGCTGGTCTTTTACATTTCAGCAGAACATTGTTTGCAGAAAACAGAAAACATGGTGTCAATGTGGCAGTCATACTGCCCGATATGACAGATACGGCACTCTATCGTAATGCGGATTTCATGGCAGATGAAAGAACCGGGTATTCTTTATCTGTTTCTGATGTGGCAGATGCGGTAGAATATATACTGCATGCCAGTCAAGGGGGTTGTGTCAATGAAGTGATACTGAGACCACAATATCATTCCATTGTGAGAAAGAAGAGGGAAGGAAGATGAATCTGATCTGTCCATTGATCAATGTTGTTGTGACCATTCTGTTAGCAGGAATAGGTGTTTTGCAGAGTATACGCAGCAGAAAGCGTTCAAAGCTCTATGCAATGTATAACACAGCTGGTTCTTGTGCATTACTTATCGGTGCTTTGTTTGGTTTATGTGCCGGTTCAAAAGAAATCATCCTGATGTCAGCTTTTATGAATGGCACAGTGCTTGTACTCTTTGGCATTATTGAACTCGTACTTCGTAAAGTACAATCTGCAGTGATGCATTTTCTGTTAGCATTGTTGGAAGTCATTGGCCTTATTCTGTATTTGTAAAGCATGGTATGAATGGTCATGTTATGTTTTTACGCGGGTTAGTTCTGCTTCACTCTGTTCATAAAAAAGCATTAATAAAATGACGGAAGGCTTCACAAGTTTCTCCAGTACGATCCCACTATTTTTTATAGCAAAACTGAGCAAAAAAATCACAAGTATTGCATATAGTATTTCTGCTTTTGAAAGTTGAAATTATCAATACTTTCATTTGTGATGCAATAATTCAAGACCTGTATTCAATCCATTTCCATTCACTGCTTCTGATAACCATCTGGCTATGGTTGTATTGTCTACCGGGGTATAAAACCAGTTTCTGCGTACTGCGGTATGAATGGTACCACCATGGGTCAAAGGGTTATGAATGTCATGAATCATGACCGTAAATGATGGATTGATTTCCAGCAGGGTGAAGATCATTTCTGAAAGCTGTTCATAGAAGATGTTTTGTACTTCTTCATCTGTTTTATAGACATGGTCTGTAATCGAACTGTAATAGGTAGAAAGTACATAGTCATGCGTTGAACCACAATAGAGATAACGGAACCTTTTCGGGTATTTCAGCATCAGGTTCTTATACCAGGCAAGGGGAAGATTGTTGCTGGAGAGGTTTTCATACATCTCGGGTCTTGCATGCCAGAGGTCACAGATGGTATGTTGCCAGTTGTCATAGACAAGTAAGGAGGCATCGCTCAAAAGGGTGATGTCTTCACAATTCGCATACCATTCATTTCCTACTTCTTCCGCAAGTGCAGGTACTGCAAAACCTCCGGCGGAGTCTCCGGCAAATAACAGTTTTTCTGCATGGGGGAAGTATTGCTTTGCCTTGTGCATGGCTGCTTTGAAATTGGCATAACCATGGAAGTGCAGTACTTTTTCATTACCTTCTTCATCTGTGTAATGGTAGTCATGATTGCCAATGTGGAAGTCACCAGTCGCATAGGTGATGACAATGAAGTTATAGTCATAGAAAGGGTTTCTTTTCGTGTTTTCCATGATGCCGGAATTGATATTCATCAGTTCGGTTACCGGACGAAGATTGCTGTAATAGAAATTTGGCCGGTATGTCAGAATTGCGCCGGTTGTGATCGGATGAGAAGCGGTATAGGCATTCCAGGCAAGACCTCCACCAGAAAGAAAAATACATAGTTTATTGCTTTCTGCTTTGCGCATATAGATGTGGTATTCACTGCCATCTGCTGATAAACCTTCTTCCAGATGAATTCTGTACCATGTATACAATTCCGGTTCACCTTCCAGTAGTGGTGCTTCAAACTTTGTACCGCCAATGCGTTCTGAGAACCTTTCATCCAGTTTGTCAGCCGCATTTTCAAGAAAGTCCTTGGACTTTTCTAATAGTTCTTCTTTGGAAAAAGAGAAAATGTTGTGTTTATCCATATGTCTCCTTTGTCAGATATGCAGATATTTGGAACCCGCATTGCGCAATTCATCGCTGCGGAAAATGATGAGTGCCGCCGCAAAGACAGCCATCAGTGAAACAGAAATGACTGCCGGGACGGGGAATGGATTGAGATGCAGAAAGATGAAGAGAATCTGGAATAGTGACATGAGTACATCGAAGATGAGATAAATCATATAGTCGATGAGGTAGAGGTGATTGAGCCTGTTGATGAGGAGGGTGACTGGTATGAGAAGGGTAAAGCCGATGGGCAATACCCAGGCAGTCACAATACCGATATGTCCTGTGAAAGCCGCAATGCAAAAGGTCAGAGCCATGCATACATAAAATTCATAGGTCACAAGTTTGATGATACTCCTGCGGTAATAGAGTATTAACAACACATCAAAGATGGCAAATACCCCCAGTAACATGGCATAGGTAATCCAGGAAAAGGTTGTTAAATACAATAAGGCACACATGACGATTTCAAAGGTAATGAAGAGAAACAATGCACTTTTCCATAAAGAGAAGCGGCTGACTTTTCTTTCTTCAAGAACCGGGAAGGCACTGTCTTCAGGTGTACCGCTCAATTCTCCTAGACACAGTGGACAGCACTCTTTGTTTCCACGGATATGGATATTACATTTCTTACAATACTGCATGGTCACTCTCCCTGTTATCGTAGTCATTGGATGTGATGGTCACTTCAAGTCCATTGGAAATGAGTATGCGCACAAATTGCAGGATGACATTGTGATCACGTCTTCCATCACAATAGCCAAAGATCATTTCATCCTGATAGGAACAAATACATAGTTGTGAGTCTGGTTTTGACATATAAGCCGCAAACCGTTCGATATATGGTGTACATTCTTCAGGCATTGTGATGCGTCCAAGGTTGGATACTGTTCCACTAATACCTTTTTCTGCTGCCCGGGCAAAGGAACCGATGATAGGGTCCTTGAGAAGCAGTGGTACTGCCCTTAGCAAAGGATTGTATTCAAGGGCTGCCATGGCATTCATGGATTGCTGGATGCTTTCTTTCTCTAATGTTTCACCAAAGCCTTCATGAACATACGTCAGAATGGATTCAAGTGTTCCATCATACATTGCCGCATTATAGGTAATGCGGATGGTACTGAAGAAGTTTCGGGTTGTTTCACTTGGAAAGTATTGTCTTAAGTTTACAGGTACACTGATGACAACAGGGGTTTGTCTGTCACGGACTGTCATTTCCTTGATCAGTGATTGTATATACATGGCACACATAAGTTCTCCTGCTGTTACATGATAGTTGTGGGCAAGGGAGATGAATGCTTTGGAAGATACCCGCACTTCCACAAGATGGTTTTCAAAGTTTTCATCCGGTTCTCCCTTGATGCGGAAAGCCTTCATACTTCTGAGTGATTTCAATTGTCTGCCAAATTGTGCATTTTCATAGAAATGCCGGAAGGCATCATCTGTCTTTTCTTCAGGAGAACTCTTTTCAATGGTTTCATTTACACTGATGCCATACTTCATCTCCAGATAATGGACAATCATTCTTCTGAAAAAGACAAAAGCACCTGTACCATCTGCCAGCACATGATACATTTCCAGAGAAATGCGGCGGTTGAAATACACAACCCTGTATAACAAAGTCCTTCTGCCAGGTATATACAATGGTGCACAGGCAGGAAGCGCGTCTTTGCTTACTTTTGCCATGAGGTTTGTACTGTCCAGGTAGTACCAGAACAATCCTTTGCGCAGAACTACATTGAAGTGTGGGAATTCCCAGATGGTTCTGTCCAGTGCTTCCTGTAATATTTCTGGATCGATGCTGTCTTTCAATTCACAAACAATGCGGAACACTCTTGTGGAGGCACCACGGGTAGTGGCAGGAATCATGATGGCTGCGTTGTCCAGTTTGTACCACGTGTGATTTTGTCTTCTGTTTTTCATCCTAATAACTTTAGCACGAAAATGTATGTAGAGACAGCTTGACAATTGTTATGTGTGTATTATGATGAGTATAACAAGGAGGACAAAGTGATGTTTCTGACATTGGATTTTGGCAGTGATATTCCGATTTATACCCAGATACGCAATGAAATTGTAGCTGGTATTGCCTCTGGAAAGCTTAAAGAAGGAGACAGACTGCCATCTATTCGCGCCCTTGCGGAAGAAAGTGGTGTGAATATGTTGACGGTGTCCAAGGCATATACACAGCTCAAGCAGGAAGGGTATATCCTGACGGACAGAAGAAATGGGACGGTGGTCGCAAATCCAAATACGACAGTTTCTGAGAAGACCATACAGGCATTGAGAATGCCTGTGTTGGAATTAAAAGCATCAGGTAAGACGATAGAAGAAGTGCAGGCACTTTGTACAAAGCTCTACAGGGAGGAAATATGATCACAAAACTGATATTGACAGCCAGTATGATCTGGCTGATACCACTGATGTATTATATGAATGTCAATGAGACAAAGTTCAAGAAGAATATTGTCATCGGTGTGACTTTACCTTATGAAGCGCGTGAGGACACGGATGTTCAGCTGTGTCTAGCCCGTTTCAAAAAGGAAGAAAGAATCACGTGTCTGCTGTTATTCCTGCTTGCCTTTACGGTATTTCTTGTGCAGGACTTTACAGCGTATTTCACCATCTGGCTCATCTGGATTGATCTTGTCTGCATAGTACCGCAAATTCCTTATGTGCTATGTAATGGAAGGTTGAAGAAAATCAAACAGGAAAAAGGATGGCATAGTGGATTGCCACGTGTTGCAAAGGTGAATATTTCTCATCTTACGGAAGAGAAGAATCTTTCACCTTGGTTGTTTGTGCCGGCAATCGTCATTTCCATCATTCCATTATTCTTTGATGAAAGCCTGTTTGCGCCAACGATTGTGATGACCGTTATGACAGCAGCTTCCTGGGCAGGGTATCGTTACCTTTACCGGTACAAGTCAGAAATGGTAGATGAAAATACAGATCTGACCAATGCCCTTACGCTGATGAGAAGAAAGAACTGGGGAAAGCTCTGGCTGATAACCGCATACAGTTGTGCACTGTATTCTGTTGCCATGTGGATATCCATGATGCAGTTTTCCATAGGTATGATTCTCTTTGTGGTTGTTACCGTTGTCCTTTGTGTCATGGCAATGAAAACAGAACTCAATGTACGTAAACAACAGGAACAACTCACAAAAGACAGTGGGCATACATGGTATGTGGACGATGATGACAAATGGATTGGTGGTATTCTCTACTACAACCCGGATGACTCCCGTCTGCTCATCAATGCCCGCATAGGTACAAATTCCAGTTTCAACCTGGCACATCCTGCTGGCAAGGTAATTGTAGGATTGACAGTACTGATACTAGCAGCATTGCCATTTACCGGCATCTTCCTTGAACAGATGGGGAAACAGGAAATTGTTCTTTCCGTAACGGACAATACGGTTACTGCGGAAGCAGGCATGAGTGATTATGCAATTGCAATAGACGATATCAAAGAAGTATCCATCCTGGATGAATTGCCAGAAGGCTTCCATAGAAAAGTCGGCACAGGTATGGAAAACCTCAGTAAAGGAACATTTGGCTCAGATGAGTATCACAAAATGAAAGTCATACTTGATCCAACGGTTGGTCCATATCTTCTCATAGAAACAAGTGAAGGAGAGTATTATCTCTTTGGAACACATGATGGAGAAGGAGTGGAACAAATCTATCTGGAAATTCAAAACCAGTAAGCATAGGGGATGTACGTAAAGTGGTACCCATAAGGAGGACAGCACCTTGACAGTGCTGGCACCCCTATGGTGCCACTTTAGTCTCTGGGTTCTTTTTTTCGGACAATTTTCGCCACAGCAAACAGTAAAAATTAAAAATGATGCCATTTTGGTGTCACGAAAAAGAAAAAGCCTTTATTTTAAGGCTTTTTACATACATGGCGCAGGAACAGGGATTTGAACCCTGGCACCGTGTTACCGATCTACAAGCTTTCCAAGCCTGCCCCTTCAACCACTTGGGTATTCCTGCATTGCTTTACTCAGCGCTTGTTTATATTAGCACATCCTTTCAAAAATGCAAAGTTAATTTTTGGTTTTTTGTGAAAAAGTTAATTTTTGGTTTTTTGTGAAAAAGTTGTGCATTGTACTTTTCTGCATATTTTTCGTTTTTATCGTATAATACAGGTAGAGAATAGTTAGTCATTTACAGTTTTCAATTGGTCTTGTTTCCGGGTATTCCGGTTATAGGGAGGTTAATCATGTATGATGTCATTATCATTGGTGCTGGTATTACCGGTACACTGATTGCACGGCAGTTATCCTGCTATGATTTGCAGGTGGCTGTGGTCGAAAGATGTTCTGATGTTGCGGATGGAGCAACCATGGCAAATTCTGCCATTGTCCATACCGGTTATGACCCTGAAGATGGTACGCTGAAGGCAGAACTGAATGTGCAGGGTGCGAGAATCTATAAAGAACTGTGTGATGACCTTGGTTGTCTTTATAAGGTCGTTGGTTCGTATGTTGCCGCATGTGGAGAAGAGGAAGAAAAACATCTGGTTGTATTGAAAGACAGAGCATTGCGGCGTGGTATTGCCGTTGAAGAAATGTCTTATGAAGAAGCACATAAGCGCGAGAAGAATCTCAGTGAGAATGTGACAAGTCTTTTATATTTTCCAGAGACAGCTGTCATCTATCCATGGGAAGTTGCCATTGCGGCTATGGAAAATGCGATGGTCAATGGTGTAGAACTCCATCTTGATACAACGGTGAAAAACATTGTAAAGAAAGATGACATGTATGTTGTAGAAACAGACAATGGCACATTTGAAACAAAGATGGTCATCAGTTGTGCAGGTACACATGCAAAGGAAATTGCTTCCATGGTTTCGGATGATGTTCCCTATGACATTACGCCAAGAAAAGGCGAATACTATGTACTCGATCAGAATACAGACTTTGTACATTCCATTATTTTCCCGGTACCTGGTGTCAAGGGAAAGGGTATTCTTGCTGTACCAACTGTCTATGGGAATGTATTGATTGGACCGAATAGTGCTTATTGCAGTGACAAAGATGATGTAGACCATACAACAGAAGGCTTATCGGAAGTGAAGGCGGGTATTGGTAAAACCATGCGAAATGTACCATTTCATAAGGTCATCCGTAACTTTGCCGGACTGCGTCCATCTTCTACCATGCATGACTTTGTGATTCAGGAATATCCTGACGCAAAGCATTTCATTGATGTTGCGTGCATAGAATCACCAGGTCTTGCCAGTGCACCTGCCATAGCCCAATATGTCATGGAACACTTTGTGTTAAAGACATTTTCATCCCAAAAGAAAGAATCGTTTACTCTGAAACGCAAACGACCACTTGTGATGGATGAACTTTCAGTAGAAGAGCGAAATGACGCAATCCAAAAGAATCCATTGTATGGAAAGATCATCTGCCGGTGTGAGGTAATTTCAGAAGGCGAAATTGTCGATTGTATTCACCAGCTATGTGGGGCAAGAAGTATCAAAGGTGTCAAGAAAAGAGTTCGTCCGGGTATGGGCAGATGCCAGGGTGGTTTCTGTGAACCACTTGTCGCAAAGATTCTTGCCCGTGAACTTGGTATTCCTTTGGAAGAAGTCACACTGGATGGAAGGACTTCTGAAATATTGAAAGGAGAAAACAGATGAAACATAAACAGGTTGTAATCATCGGTGGTGGCAGTGCTGGTTTATCTGCTGCTGTTACCCTGAAAGAACATGGCATAGAAGACATCTGTATCCTGGAAAAAGATGGTGAAGCAGGGGGTATTCTTGAACAGTGTATTCATAATGGTTTTGGCTTACAGACCTTCCATGAACAATTATCCGGTCCTGCTTATGCGGAACGATATATCCGCAAAGCAGAGCAGTTACATGTAGACATCCTTCTCAATACGATGGTAACCCGTATTACAAAAGAAAGACAGGTTACTTATGTGAATGGTGAGGAAGGTGAAGTAACCATTGAAGCAGATGCCATCATTCTCTGTGTTGGCTGTTATGAAAGGGCAAGAGGGGCAGTAGAAATTGCCGGTTCACGTCCAGCTGGTATTTATACTGCCGGACAGGCACAACGGTACATCAATATCGAAGGCTTCATGCCAGGCAAGCGGGTATGGATCCTTGGTTCTGGTGACATTGGCCTCATCATGGCAAGAAGAATGGTATTGGAAGGGGCGGAAGTACTTGGCGTAGCGGAGATTATGCCATATTCCAGTGGTCTTCCCCGCAACCTCCAGCAATGTCTCTATGATTTCAACATTCCGCTTTACCTTTCCCATACGGTCACAAAAGTCTTTGGAAAGAAGCGACTGGAAAAGATTGAAGTCATGGAAGTGGATGAAAACAGGAAGCCGATTGCTGGTAGTGAACAATACTATGATGTTGATACATTGTTGTTGTCTACCGGGCTCATTCCGGAAAACAGTCTTGCCGAACAGGCAGGTATTTCTCTTGATCCATCTATTAAAGGACCATATGTCGATGAAAACTATATGACAGAAGCAGAAGGCATATTTGCGGCAGGTAATGGTCTTCATGTCCATGACCTTGTGGACTATGTCTCTTTGCAGGCAAAGCGGGCAGCAGAAGGGGTTGTGGAATATCTGAAGAATGGAAAGAAAGAGGAAAATACCATCCGTGTTTGTGCAGGCGACAATGTGAGTTATGTTGTCCCGCAATCTGTGCATCCTTCCTGCGGGAAGAATGTGGAATTCTTCTTCCGTATCCGCAAACCAGTCACAAAGGCACTTGTACAAGTCAGATGTGGTGACAAAGTACTGCGTTCAATCCATAAGACAAATATGATGCCAAGTGAAATGGAACGGATGATCATTACGGCAAAAGAATTAGCAGGGCTGGATGGAGATTTGGCATTCAGGGTTATGGAGGAAGAATCATGAAGAAAGAACTCATTTGTGTCAACTGTCCGGTTGGCTGCCATCTTGTTGTAGAAATAGAAGATGGTACTGTTTTGTCTGTTCATGGAAACCGCTGTCCAAAGGGAGAAGCCTATGGAAGACAGGAATGCATACAGCCCATGCGCTATCTCACCACAACAGTGCGCATTCATGGCGCAATTCACAGGGTATTGCCCGTCATCAGTGAAAAGGAAATTCCCCTGGAACTGATGTCTTCTGCGATGGAAGAAGTCAGGAATGTGGAAGTACAAGCACCAGTGCATGAAGGTGATGTTGTTTTGGAGAATCTTGCTGGCACTGGTGTAAAGCTTATTGCTTCACGGTCTATGTGAACAGAAGGAGATTTGTGATGTTTGTCAGAGTCATTCCGAACAATAAGGGTTCCAAAAAGACATACTTTTGTGATCTTGTCGAATCATTCCGTGATCAAAATGGCAACCCCAAACACAGGGTAGTCGCAAAGCTTGGTCAGTTTGATGAAGAACATCTTCCGTATATTCGTGCTGCATATGCTAAAAATCCTGATATTGTTTTTCAAAAGGAAAAGAAGAAATACACAAATAACTGAACAAAAGGTAATCTAAAGTTTCGTAGGGTTTTCTGAAAACCCACTCTAAAGTTATGTAGGGTCTGAAAAAGGAGATTTGTAAGGTTTACTGGTGTCAGTAACAGCCTGCAGATCTCCTTTTGTTTGTGCTGAAGGAATTGTTATTATTGTGCGTAAATAGTTGTGAGTATTGTTATGTGAGCGTGGAAGTATATGAGTCAGGCTTACGCATCACTGACTTTTTCACTGTCTTCTGGTCCATCGAATTCATATGGATCTGGTTCTTTGACAAGTAAAGGTCTGACTTTCTTGTAAGGTCCACGTTTCCTGCCTTCACGTTTGTTAGTACGTTTCAGATTGGATGTGATGGAGTAAAACACTGCATCATTTAGACAATAAAGTGCACGGGCTCTGAACCGGTCAAAATTTGCGAATCCATAGGAAACATTGATTAATATCCGCAATTTCTGATTGAAGCTTTCACATAATGCATTACTTTGTTTGCGGTTTTCATAGGGTCTTTCAAAGCTGTTGATGATTTCAGTTCTCCAGTTTTTGATTGTTTTGACAAACTCTTCATAGCAAGGCAGATCAGACTCTTCAAACGCCTGGAGCACCGTTTCAAACATTGCCGGAGCGTTTTCGAATGAACAAGAGCGGTTGAAACTGCGGTATAGTTCTTTCAGTTCATATGCTTCTCTCAGCTGTGGGCTGATGGCAAGTATCATTTCATACAGATCTCTGTAATTCATCCTTCTTTTGAAATAGCTGTTGTATCTTGGTTTGTTGTCCAGGTTATAATCTGACAGCAGCAGTTTATGCCAGTGCTTGAGCAGATAATAAACAGGACTATCCTCAGGTGCCTGCTTCATGATGCTTTTACGAAGCGATTCAAAGCAATCAGTCAGATGCTTGATGACATGGAAAGGATCAACAGAAACACGTGCATTTCTGAAGTATCTGTAAGCTGTATCCCTGTAAGACTTCCACATATCTATTGTGACATATCTGACCCTGTTCCGTTCTTCCATGGGAATGTTATCCAGATATCTGGACAAAGTACGCATTGATCTGTCGGGAAGAATTTCAGCCACATAGCGTCGTTCATTATCAACGAAGACGCAGAGATAGGAACCACCATACTTTGCCATATCAGAGTGTATTTCATCGATTCCGAGATTCACAGGCAGAGTAATACGTGGAACGTGAATAAAGCTGTCAGCGTATGCCTGAACAAGCGTAGGCGAGACATTGTGATCGCAGGCGATCTGCTTGACAGTATTGTTGGGATTGTGAAGAGCTTTTGCGATACTTTCAAGTACAGTAAATGACTGATTGAATCCATCAGGGCCAAAGGGATTAGGCTCAGAGAAAGTCTTTCCACAATCTTTACAGACATAGCGGGTACTCTTCCATACGATAGTACACGGAGTACCGGCAACAGGAGAATGCCTGATGTGAAGAGTCTTGTATTCTTTTGTTTTCACAGGACCACCGCACCAGTCACATTCAGGGTAAGAAGGGACAAGCTGGATTTTAACGAAAAGAGTACCGTCTTTTTTGACAGTATCAAGAGATTTGATCTGGTCTGGCTTCAGGTTTAAAGAAGCTATGATAAAATGATTAATGTCCGACATTGGACAACCTCCTTTTAATATTTTTCCTTCAGCAAGAACAATATTAACATGGAGGTTTTTATTATGAGTTAAAGACCCTAAGAAAAAGTGGAGAACGACCCTAAACAAAATAAAAGAAGGGTCATAACCGACCCTAAAATAATTTACAGGGTAGCCCTAACCCTACGAAATTTTAAAGTGCCGAACAAAAAAACGGGAAGATTTGCTTCCCGTTTATCTTAGTTGCTCGATGCCTGCAATGTTACATCAGCCATGACATTTTCACCATTTCTTTCGACCATGACTGTTACGGTATCACCAACCTGCTTGTCGTTGAGGACACTGGAGAGGTCGGCATAACTTGTAATGTCAGTTCCATCTACAGAAACAATGCGGTCATATGCCTGAAGTCCTGCAGCTTCAGCAGCACCTCCACGTACGACATCTGTGATATAAAGACCGGCTTTGTAACCACGTGTATCCTGTGTGACTTCAGAGACATGTACACCAAGTGTTGCACGGTTTGTGACTGTACCATATGTCATCAGCTGTTCAGCAACATCCATGGCTTCATTGATCGGAATGGCAAAACCAAGTCCTTCAATGGTTGTACCGGAACTTGTTGTGCCGGATTCCTTGGCATTGACAATGCCGATGAGGTTGCCCTGACCATCGAACAGACCACCACCGGAGTTACCGGAGTTGATGGTAGCGTTTGTCTGCAGAAGACTCATTGTTTCATTGTCAATAGTAATTTCACGATTGACAGCAGAGATGATACCATCTGTGACCGTACCACCTAATGTGCCAAGCGGGTTACCGATGACAACTGCCTTGTCACCAGCCTGTACATTGTCGGAATTACCGATGATAGCAGGAGTAAGACCACTTGCGTCTACCTTGATCACGGCAATGTCGCTCTTTTCATCTGTACCGACGACTTCTGCGTTGTACTCAGTTCCGTCACTTGTGACTACGGTGATTTCTGTACCACCTTCTACAACATGGTTGTTTGTGATGATGTAACCATCTTCAGAAATGATGACACCAGAACCAGCAGATTCTGTTTCATATACACCACCAAACAGTCCATAGGTTGTTGCGACACCTCTGATGTTAATCTCTACTACACTTGGTGCTGCTTTAGCAGCAATGTCTGTTGTAGAAAGGGCGTTGGTTTCTGAAACGGTTTCTGTGGAATGAGTGTTGTCTGCTGCTTTGTAGACAACAGCAGGATCTTCACCTTTGGTAAAGTACATGACCGCAGCACCTGCACCGGCACCAGTCAGTGCACCAACCAGGGCTGCTGAGATGACCACCGGCATGACGTGGTGTTTCTTTTCCTTCTTTGGTTTTGGATTCTGGGGAGAAGGCATCTCCGTATATTCTGCATTGAATGTGTTTTCATCCTGGTTTGTATTGAATTCACTCATATGATTTACCTCCTTTATCAGGAACAGTTATTACTTTAACGATGGTTTGTGAAAAAGATGTGACAAAGTGATGAAGCGGAACAGAAACATCAGTGATAGCCCGGAAATTTGCGTTATAATTACTAGCAGAGGAGTTATCGCTTATGTCCGCAATATTAAATATAGCACTGCCTGTGCAGAAAAGGGAAATCATGGAGATGTTTGCACAAAATGAAATGCCAAAGTACACCTTCATCAAGGAAATCAGTCCGATTGAAGTACAGTATGAAGTGGAAGATGATGGTACACATGGTGATCTTTTGCGCTATACGAAGAAGCTCATCCGTAATTCTCCCTTTGGTTCTGTCATCATGTTCAGAGTTCTGTACAATGGACAGTTTTTTGAAGGAGACAAGATTCATGAAGATCTGAAAAAATGATCTTTTTTTTTTTACTTTCGCAATGCCAGCCCAAAGAAGGCACCGATACTGCCACCAACGATATGGGTGAGCTGGGAAATGCTGTCGGAAGAGGAAATACCGGTATAGATTTCTGTACCGATATAGATGATGGCAACGATGATCATCGTTAATGGAATACCAGCTCTGTCTCCGGTAACACTAGCCATCAGGATAAAGGCAAAGTCAATGCCACTGGCACCTAGTAATGCACTGTTTCCTGGCAGGACAAGATGAACAACACCTGTCACAAGGGCAACCACAAGAATGACCTGTAATAGTCTTGTGCTGCCATATTTTTCTTCAAGCAATGGTCCGACAAGAAGGAAAATAATCATGTTGGATGTGAAGTGGGAGATGCTCGCGTGACCTAAGACATGGGTGAACAGGCGCACATATTGCATGGGGTCTGTGAACGATGTCTGGTAGATAGAGAAAAACTGCTGGTTTGCATACCCATCTGTCACAAGGTTGAAAACCAGAGCGGCAAGTGAGAGAAATGTAAAGCCCAATACGATCGGGGCATTGAATGTGATCTTTTTCATGGTATCAATTATAGCATTATATGGAGTTTCTTCATTGAGTTGCTTTCGCAAAATTTGTATACTAGTGGCGGGAAAAGAGGTATGTTATGGCAAATAGTAAAAAGGTGATTCTGCCAAAGATTGAAAATAAAGAACTTGAAGAGGCAATTCATGCCCTCAAGGAGGGTAGTACTCCAGAGAAACAGGCAAAGCTTTCTGAAGAATTGAAGAAGGCAAAACTGCTTTCACCATGTTCTTTTGAAATTACACCGGATAAAGATGGCAAGCCGCGTCTTCATGCGGACCAGGTGAAGTTCTTTCTGTTGAATACAAATGATGGAAAGACATTCTTCCCTGTATTCACAAACTTTGAAGAAACAAAGAAGATTACATTTGGAGAAGATCAGCCAAAGGATCTTGTGCGCACAATCAATGATCTTGGCAAGATGCTGGCGGGCAAGAATAACAAAGCAGAGGGAATTATCATCAACCCGGGTTCTGACAATATTGTCATTCCACGCAACCTTGTCTTGTTGCTGGCAGGTCTTCTGAAGGTCACACCAAAGAAACCAGCTCCGGCAAATAACGCAGCTGCCCGTGTTACATATAGTGAACCACGTGTCTATCCGACAAAGATGGTAACGGCTTTGTATGATGTATGTGCTGAAGATAAGCGTATTGACAGGGTATGGCTGAAGCAGAAGCTTACCGGTATGGCGATTTCCTTTGTACTCATCGTTTCTGCTGATGAAAAGGATGAAGCGATTTTCAATACATTACAGGAAACCGCATTGCCACTTTCCAAGGATGTACCAATTGAATGCATGTGGTATGACGAAAAGGTGGAAAAAGATATCGTCAAGGCATCTGTTGCCTTCTATGACAGGAACCTGGAGCTTTGATGAAAGCAGAACGCATTATTGGAAATGATGTGCATGATGCACTCAATCTTGTTAAAGAAGTTTTCTTTGCGGAAGGGAATCTTTCCTTGTCCCGTACTGCTGCCAAATCATTCCTGGAATTTCTTTCCCTGCATGGGGAAGAACTTTCCTGGTTTGGGGTCTATGATGGAGATTTGAAAGGTGTACTTGCCTGTGACGAGGATACTGCCCATCTTTCCCTGCTGTTTGTACGCAAGGAAGACAGACATAAAGGTATTGGCACAATGCTTGTGAATGCCTTAAAGGACAAAGCGAAAGAAAAGGGCATACAGCGCATTACGGTGAATGCTCTTCCTTCAGCTATCTCCTTTTATACACATGTTGGATTTGAAAAAACAGGTGATGAGCAGAGTGCAGGTGATATGCGCTTTACCCTGATGGAATACATTTGTGGCAAAGAAGCATTAGGGAAAAAGGTCACGGTTATCATTGATCACCCATATGGTTCATTCCATCCGATTCTGCCTGATGTTGTCTATACATGTAACTATGGTTATGTGGAAGGTGACACGGCAGGTGATGAAGATCTGCAGAATGCCTATGTCTATGGTGTGGATGAACCGCTTGATACATTTACCGGTTTTGTGATTGCGATCATTTACCATCGTGATGAAACAGAGACAAGGTGGGTTGTATCACAAAGTCTTCTGTATGATAAAAATGATGTGATCAACGCCATTGGTGAAATGGAACAGGAATATGATACGCGCATAGAATGGTTATAAGACTGACATTGTTCAGTCTTCTTGCGCTTTAAGGAGTTTGTATGCGAAAAGGATATATCAATTGTGAACTATATGGACATCCTGGTTCATCCGCTATGCTTATTGAAGATGGACGGATTGTGCAGATTGGAACAGATGAAGAAATAAAAGATAAGCTCGAAGAAACAGATGAGGTTGTAGATATTGGTGGTCTCTTTGTGGTGCCTGGTTTTGTGGACAGCCATATGCATTTACTGGAACTTGGCTATTATCTCAACAATGTGCAGCTTCTTGGTGTGCATACAATAGAAGAAGTGAGAAGAAGAATTGCCGAAAAATGTGTGGAAGGCAGCACAAAGTGGATTGTGGGAAGAGGATATGATGAAACCACAATCACAGGTGGTGACATCGACCGTGCCTTCCTTGACTCTCTTTCTGCAACACAGCCCATTGTTTTACGCAGGGTTTGTGGACATGCGTCATGTCTCAATACGGTTGCTTTGGAAAAAGCCGGTATTAGAGAAGATACGGTTATTGAAGGTGGCAGAATTGATTATGCAAAGGGCATGGTCTATGAAAAGGCTGTGGACTATGTACAGCATAAGATACCTGAACCGGATGTAGAAGAAATCAAGGATATGATTCTGCTTGCGGAAGACTATTGTGCAAAGTTCGGTATTACTTCTGTTGGTTCAGATGACTTCTTGTCTGTCTGTGGTGACTATAAACCGGTATTGACTGCGTATGAACAGCTTTCCTACCAGGAAAGGCTGCGTTTGCGCATTGTCGAACAATGTGAATTTACCAGTGCAAAGAATTATGCAGAATTTCTGGATGAAGGCTATACACAGGGTGTAGGCAATGACCACTTTGTGATTGGTCCTTTGAAACTGATCGCAGATGGTTCGCTTGGCGCAAAGACGGCTGCCATGCGTGTACCGTATATTGGCAGTGAAGATGAAAAGGGTGAACTGTTATATTCAGATGAAGATATGACACTTCTTGTACAGATGGCAAACCGCTTCAATATGGGTGTGATTGTCCATTGCATTGGGGACGGAGCTCTTGATCAGGTGTTACGTGTGTTGAAAGAAGAAATGTATCCTGGTAATCCATTACATGATGGCATTGTGCATTGTCAGATCATGCATGCCGATCAGATCGAAAAGGTACGGGAAATGAACCTTGACTGCTATTTCCAGTCATTGTTTATTGAAGATGATGCTTCCATTCTGTCTCGTCGCGTATCAAAGCATCTAGCTGCAACCTGTTATCCATTCCATTCCCTGTATACAGGAAACAGATGTGGTAATGGCAGTGATGCTCCGGTTACGGTACCAGATGTATTGAAGGGTATACAGCTTGCGGTAACAAGAACTGCTGCAGATGGTGCTTCTTTGAACAAGGAAGAAGCTCTTACTGCAGAAGAAGCTTTGCTTTCGTATACAGAAAGAAGTGCAGAAATTCTTGGTCTTGAATCATGTGGAAAGCTTGCAGAAGGAAACTTTGCGGACTTTGTTGTCCTGGATCAGAATATTCTGCAAATTCCTGCTGAGGATATTACAAAGACAAAGGTCATGTTGACTGTTGCGGATGGAAAGATTGTGTACGAACGATGATAAGGATGCTCAAAGAAGAAGACATTCCAGTCTGCCTTGCTTTGTATAACTGGTATATTGCTAACAGCACGGCAACCTTTGAAACAAAAGAACTTTCACTGGAAGAATTTGGTGAAAGGGTAAAGCGCATCACAAAGAAGTATCCATGGATTGTTCTTGCAGAAGATGGGGAGGTTAAAGGCTATGCCTACCTTGATGCGTATCATGAAAGAGAGGCATACCGCTTTACCTGCGATGTTTCGATTTATATGAGTCACACGGAAAGGGGCAAAGGCTATGGTACAAAGCTGATGGAAGAGATTCTGATGCTGGCGAAGAAAGATGGTTACCATAAAGCGATTTCCATTGTGACTTCTGACAATGTGGCGAGTATGTACCTGCATGAGAAGATGGGATTCAAACGATATGGTTTATTGGAAAAATGTGGTTATAAGTTTTCAAAGTGGCTTGGTGTTGCCTGTTATGAAAAGACATTGCATGAACCATGTGATACACCAGAGGAGCCTGTAAACCTGTTTCTATGAGAAATGCGATACTGGCAGGGATTTCCCTGAAGAAAACTAGAAGCAGTTTTGTGTCCGCCATGGAGGAATGCCGGCAATTGATGGAAGCGTGTAATATGACTGTTTGTGGACAATGCACCCAGCAATCCGATTCCATGGATCCTCATACTGCCTTCCGCCGTGGCAAGCTGCAGGAACTTGCATCTATGGTACAGGAAACCGGTGCGGATGGGGTTGTGTTTCTCAACCGCATCAGTGTACAGGCAGCGGAGCGCATAGCAGATATCTGTGGGGTGGATGTGATTGACCGCACCTCTTTGATTCTTGAAATCTTTTCCAGAAGGGCAAGAACAAAGAATGCGATGCTGCAGACAGAGATGGCAAGGCTGAAATACGATCTGCCAAGACTTTTAAATGACAAAAAGGAAGACAGTGAACATGCCCGTTCTTCGTTTAATAACCGCGGTGCTGGGGAAATGCGTTCAGCGGTCATTGAACGGCGCTACAGCAGACGGATATCTGCCTTGAAGAAAGAATTGGAAAAACTTGATGGACAGCGAGGCATGGATGAACACCGCCGTTCCAAGACGCTGTTCAAGCGGGTTGCCCTGGTTGGGTATACCAATGCCGGAAAGAGTTCCTTGTTGAATTGTTTTGTAAAGAAGTTTGCGTCTCAGGGTTCACTCACAAGAGAAGAAGATATGCTGTTTGCAACACTGGATACAAGTGTACGAAAGATTACGGTCAACAGGCAGTCTTTCTTCCTCTATGATACCGTTGGTTTTGTGTCTGATCTTCCCCATGAACTCATTGATGCGTTCAAGAGCACACTTGATTCAGCAAGGGAAGCAGACATTCTTGTCCATGTGGTCGATTATAGTGATGCGGACTATGAAGAAAAGATAGCGGTGACTATGGATACCCTCAAAGAAATCGGGGCAGACCATATTCCGTTATTGCGTGTTTTCAATAAGGCAGACCTTGTCAAAGAAGAAAGGAAACAGAATGCAGGTCTTGTGGTGAGCTGTCGGACAGGAGAAGGTATGCAGGATGCAGCAGAGAAGATTCTTTCCCTGTTGTACCCCAAAGAGGATAGCGGCTTGTATTTGGTGCCATATAACAGATTGAATGATTTTGAAAGATACAAATCTGTTTTGCATTGCGATGTGCTTGGGCATAAGGAAGATGGTATGCTTGTGCATATGGCAGGTGAAAAGAAGTATCTCGATATATTCAGACATGTCAGAATTGAAGGAGGTTTAGATGAAAACAGTCTGGGAAAAGTATGAAGGTGAACAGCTGAATGCGCTTTATGCATTCAACGAGGATTACCGTAAGTTTCTGTCTCTTGCCAAGACAGAACGCGAATTCACTAGCGAAAGTGAAAAGCTCGCAAAGGCAAATGGTTTCGTCAATATTGATGAAGTCAGTGAAGTAAAGCCTGGTGACAAGGTATATGCCATTAACCGTGGCAAGAATATTGTTCTCTTTGTCATTGGTAAAAAGCCATTAACAGAAGGTATGAATGTGCTTGGTGCACATATTGATTCTCCACGTCTTGATATCAAGCAGAAGCCATTGTATGAAAAAGATGGTCTTGCCCTCCTTGATACACATTACTATGGAGGCATCAAGAAGTACCAGTGGACAACAAGAGCTATGGCACTGCATGGTGTTGTATGCAAGAAAGATGGCACAGTTATCAATGTTGTCATTGGTGAAGATCCAACAGATCCTGTTGTCGGTATTACCGAAATTCTTGTCCATCTTTCTGCGGATCAGATGAAGAAGTCCGCTGCTACAGTTGTGGAAGGTGAAGACCTTGACCTGCTTGTTGGCTCAATTCCATCAAAGAATACCGAAAAGGATCCGGTCAAGAAATATGTATTGGATCTTTTGAAAGAAAAGTATGATATGGAAGAAGATGATTTCCTGAGTGCTGAACTCGAAGTGGTTCCGGCAGGAGAAGCAAGAGACTTTGGACTCGACAGAAGTATGATCATGGGCTATGGCCATGATGACAGAGTCTGTGCCTATACTTCTATGCGTGCTATCTTTGACATGCAGGAAGTAGAAAGAACTGCCTGCTGCATTCTTGTCGACAAGGAAGAAATTGGTTCTGTTGGTAATACAGGTATGGAATCTGCTTTCTTTGGACAGGGTGTGGAAGAACTGCTCGAAAAGCAGGGGGCTGTAAAGATTTCTGATTACAACCACTGCATGCGTAATTCCAGAATGCTTTCCAGTGATGTTTCTGCTGCAGTAGATCCATTATATGAAAGTGTCTTTGACATGAAGAATGCGGCATTTATGGGATGTGGTATCTGCTATAACAAATATACCGGTTCTCGTGGAAAGAATGGCTGCAACGATGCCAATGCGGAATACTTTGCCAAAGTAAGACGTGTTATGGATGATAACAATGTTGCCTTCCAGACATGTGAGCTTGGTTCTGTCGACAAAGGCGGAGGAGGCACAATTGCCTACATCCTTGCCAATATGAACATGGATGTGATTGATGCAGGTATTGCTGTACAGAACATGCATTCTCCATGTGAAGTAGTTTCCAAGGCAGATGTCTATGAAGGCTATCTTGCCTATAGAGCATTCCTCAAAGATATGGACTAAATCAGATGAGTCGCCTGAAACATGGCGGCTCTTTTCTATTGTAGAAGCAGAAAATGTCCCGTAAGATAAACATAGAAAGAGGCTGCTTATGACAATTATCCTCAGCATTGCACTATTGCTTTTGTGGTTCTTTGACCTCTATGCCAAATACAATGGGCATAAACGTTATACCAAACCACTATTGTTGCCTTGTATCATTCTTTTATATCTTTGGCTTTCATATACTATGCACAAACAGATTCATATTCTTGAAATCATTGCTTTACTGCTTGGTTGGGCAGGAGATGTACTTCTATTGTCAAAGAAAGACAGCTTTCTTTTAGCAGGACTATTATCATTCCTTGCAGGACATGTTGTTTATCTCGTATTGTTTTTCTCTTTCTATCTCCCGACATTTTCTTTCACAACAATTTGTGCGGTTGTTCTGTATGGTATCTATGGCTGGATATTGTACAAAAGGATAGTTCCGCATGTACCACATATATTCCAGATACCAGTCATCGTGTATCTCTTTGTCATCCTTTCCATGAGCTGTGCTGCTGGTCTTTTGTATCAGAACGTTCACTTTCTTTCCTGGCTTCTCATCTGGAGTGGATCTTTACTCTTTGTGGCAAGTGATACATTGGTTGCTATAGAGAAATTCATGAATCCGGATATTCATGGTGTCATGGAACTCTATGTACCTGCACAGGTGTTATTGATGGCTGGTGTACTGATTTTCTGATTTTTTTACACTTTCTTTTTGTTTGTTAACATATGTTGTTTATCCTTGTCTTTGTATGCGGTTACAATTTTGAACAAAGGAAGAATAATGGGAGGAAGATATGAAAATAGGGACATTATTCAAAAAGGCTGCTTCTCTTATGGCTGCCGGATTACTGGCATTGAGTTGTTTCCAACCAATGATGTTATGGGCAGAAGAGCAGACAACGGCTTCTCAGGACGAAGAAATCGATTATCCAGACCATATATTTGATATCTATATTTACTATGTGACGAATGAAAATGAATATGAAATAGTGGAATATACTTTCTATGATCCACAAGAGTATGTAACAATGAAAGATCTCGGCATTTCGTTGCCTGAATATACTTCACCTGCACCAGGTGTAACACAGACGGGATGGAAGGATTTAATGGGTAATCCGATTACAGAAGATACGGTATTTCATACATATGATGATTATGCGGCAGGTATAATTCAAATGATTTATGCGGATTATGATAAAGCTGTATCTGTGGGACATATTTCTTATATCAATTCAGAAGGTATAGTTATCGAAGATACTGCTGTCGGCTTTTTTGATGAGGGAGCGACATATGGTGAAGCAAATGCATATTTCCAGCAATATCTACCAGATGATATGACTACAGATTATACGTTCAGTGGATGGGAGCCCTGGCCTAATAATCCCGATGATGATGTAGTGTTAAGGACTACAGACTATAATACTCTTACCTATGACGCGCAATATGAAGAAGGCTTGATGGTTGAAGTGACGAAGTATTATATCGGAGAAACAGGGATGGAAGATGCTATAGAATCAAGTGTAATTGTCCCTGCAGGAACAACATATGAAGATATCTTCAATGATTTTCTCAGCCAGATGACAGATGCGGATATTCCTGTATCTTATCCAGGACTCCGTTTTTCCAAATGGGATTATCACGGATATCAGATTACACCAACCTATGAGGTGCAAAATGGAAGCTTCTTAAATCTTGCGGCAGTATATGAAAACAGTATTATACGTCATCATGTAGACCCAAGGTATTACTATGGTACAGCTTTAGGTACTTTTGATGATCCGGAAAACTTCTATTGTGAAGTAGTTGAACCAGGCGAGGTTGTCAATGTCAATAAGACATTCCCGGAATATGAATCGATCACATGGAGAAATCTTCCAGAAGGTGACACGATTACAGTAGAAGCAAATACTGCTTATGATTACTATGGATTTGGTGAATTGGCTGATGTGCCTGTTACACCAGAACCAACACCTTCTGTAGAACCAGAAGTCACACCAGAACCATCTGCAGATCCTGAAACAACGCCGGAACCAGAAAAACCCGAAGAACCAGCCAAAACATTGGAGGAAGTCAGTGATGAAGCTGTCAATGTCATCAACAATGCGCAGGATGGAGCTGCTGTGAATGTTGACATGCACGGATATACCACAGTTACTGCAGAAATGCTTTCAGCCGTAAAGGATAAGAACATCAATGTTGTTTTGAACGGCATGGGTCCATATTACTGGACAATCAATGGCAAAGACATCACTACAGATCAATATAAGGATGTTAACCTTTATGTAGAACCACATACAACAGGAATTCCAGCTGATGTGGTGAAGAATGTTGCGGGTGAAAATGAAACAATGCAGATAGAGCTTCCATTATTCAGTGGAGACTTTGGTTTCAAGGCAATACTGACAATCAGTGTGGGCTCTGATAAAGCTGGGCAGTATGGCAACCTGTATTATTACAATGCACAAGGTGGATTAGATTTTGTGGATGCGGGAAAGATTGATAATAATGGCATGTTGAATCTCACATTCAGTCATGCGTCCAACTATGTCATTGTCTTTGCGGACCATGATATGTCTGTCGCACAGTCATCACCAGGTCCAGAAACTGGTATATGGAATTCACCAGCACCATATCTTGCAACAATTATCATATGTGCAATTGGAGCAGTGCTCATCAGAAAGCGTCAGCTTGCAAAATAAAGAAATGAGTCGGACAGAGAGGAATATCCTCTCTGCCTTTTCATGTAAAAAACCACATCCTATTGGATGTGGCTGATGTTGGGGAACAGGAAGGGGATGAACTCTGGTACGAGTTTTGCCCAAGCTGCTTCATTGTGCTGTTCTCCTACATGAAGCTTAGTATGCACAATACATCCTTTATCGATGAAGGCGTTGGATATTTGTAACAGAAGTTCAATAGCCTTCATTTCTTTTCGTCTGCCTCTGAGTTCTTCACTGCCAAAGCTGCGATAGATTCTTGTGTTGGGGTGAATGTGCTGCTTTTTGATGAAAGACAGACATCTCTTTGGCGCAAACTCAGTTGCCGGGGAAAGGCAGGCAAAGTTACCGATGACATCGCTGTATTTTGCGGCCATGTAATCTCCCATGAGTCCGCCCATAGAGGAACCACCAATACCGATGTCTTCACGTTTTGTGCTGACGCGGAAGTGTTTCTCACAATAAGGTTTGAGTGTGTTGACAAACCAGTCTGCTGTGATGTCACCTTTCTTTACGGTGCTTTCCCATCCTTTAACTTTGACAGGTGTAAAAGGGCAGTATTCACTTTCTCTTTCCTGTCCATCATGGTTGCAGTTTTGTCCGACCACAATGAGCTTTGTGCCGGTTGTGTCAAGGTAGTCTTTCATACCCCATGTTGTTCCAGCATACGAGAGTTCCTCAAAGAAGAGGTTATGTCCATCGAACATATAGAGAACCGGATATGTTTCATTGCTTGTTTCATAATTTGCAGGCAGATATACCCAGATGGTTCTTGGTTTTGAACTGAGTGGTTCAATGGGCAATGTGAATTCTATGACTTTGCCTTTTGTCATCCCATCCATTTGATTTTGTTCTCCGTTCCATTTTTGACACGGATCAGGTTGGCTTTATGACGATACGTGATAAAGACAGCCAGAAGAATCAGTGCAATGGAAAGATGCATGTTATGGTTGACGAAGATGCTCGTGATGGCTTCAATGCTTACCGCAGAGATGGAAGAAACAGATACCATCTTTGTGAGGTAAAGAATGCCAAAGAAGAGGATAATTGGCCAGAAGAAGTTCCAGAACCATGCATGTGTGATATACAGGCTGATGCCAAGGAAGAAGCCATAGGCTGTCGCGACTGCTTTGCCTCCTTTGAAACCGGCAAAGATTGGGAAGCAGTGACCAATTGCACAGGCAAGACCTGCATAGATGATGGCATCCGGTGCTATGAAGTATGCCACAGTCATGGAAAGGAATGCCTTGATGGCATCGAGCAGGGTAACCGTAATAGCGGCAGGTTTGCCAAGAACTCTTCCGGCATTTGTGCCACCAATATTACCACTGCCTTCCTTACGGATATCTTTGTGATAGAAAACTATACCGATCACCAGTCCCCATGGAACAGAGCCAAACAGGTAACTGATGAGGATAACCAGAATCAGATTCAACATAAACTTGACCTCCGTACGGTATTTTAGCATAATCATGGTCTGACCGGATGAGGGTGTTATCAGTTTTTTGTGGTAATATATCAAAGGTTTGGGAGAAGATTATGTTGAAAAGAATAGCGAAATATTACAGACCGCATATGACTTTGTTCTTATTGGACCTTGCGGCAGCGTTTTTTGTCGGTATGGCAGACCAGTTCATGCCGATGTTTGTAAGAACAATGATCAATGTCTATGTACCTGACAGAAACTATCAGATGATGTTAAGACTCTGTATAGGTCTCGCGGTGATTTATGTGATTAAGTTGTTGTTGAACCTGTTTATCAATTACTGGGGACATATCTGTGGTGTCAGAATCCAGGCGGATATGCGCAGTGAACTGTTCCGTCATGTCGAGAAACTGCCGGTATCGTTCTTTGATGCCAACAAGACAGGTTCTATCATGTCCCGTATTGTCAATGACCTGCAGGAAATCAGTGAGATGGCACACCATGGTCCGGAAAACATATTCATCGTCTTTGTGACCCTGATTGTTTCCTTCATCATGCTTTCTACCATCAATCTCAAGCTGACGGTCATCATCTTTGTCTGTCTTCCACTGGCTGGCTTGTTTTCAGTTGCCATCCGCAAGAAGCAGATCGATGCTTTTGCGGATAACCGGGTGAAGATTGGTGAAGTCAATGCCAAGGTAGAAACAAGTATTGCCGGTGTGCGCATCACAAAGGCATATAATGCAACAGATACGGAGTTTGCCAAATTTGATGTCGCGAATGAAGAATATAAGGAAGCCCGCAAGGTATCCTATAAATACCTGTCCCTGTTCAATTCCGGAATGAATTTCTTTACTGACCTTATGTATCTTGTGGTCATTGGCTTTGGCGGCTATTTCTTCATCACCGGAGAAATCAACAGCGGTGACTTTGTTGCCTATATTCTTTACATTTCTACATTCATTACACCGATCAAGAAGTTTGTGGATACCTATGAACAGATTGCGGAAGGCATGTCTGGTTTCAAGCGGTATTGTGAACTCATCGATCTGCCTGAAGAACAGGATGAAGAAGGTGCGGTGGATGCTGGCAGATTGCATGGTGAGATTGATTTCTCCCATGTGACATTCCATTATGGAGATGATGAACATAACAAAGATGTTATATCGGATATGTCTTTGCATATCGACAAAGGCACTACGGTTGCGCTTGTTGGACCAAGTGGTGGTGGCAAGACAACGATCTGTAACCTCATACCACGGTTTTATGAAGTGGATAGTGGTACAATCTCTATCGATGGCAAGGACATCCGCCATATGACACGTGAGTCACTCAGAAGAAATATAGGCAGTGTTGCCCAGGATGTTTTCCTGTTTACAGGGTCCATCCGTGATAATATTGCCTATGGATGCCCTGAAGCAACCGATGAAGAAGTGATTGAAGCCGCAAAGAAGGCGGAAATTCATGATTACATCATGACCCTTCCGGATGGCTATAATACAAATGTCGGTGAGCGTGGCATGCGTTTGTCCGGTGGACAAAGACAGCGTATTTCCATTGCCCGGGTATTTTTGAAAAATCCGGAAATATTGATTCTTGATGAAGCAACCAGCGCATTGGATAATGCGACAGAAATGCAGATACAGAAGTCTCTGGACAAGCTTTCAGAAGGACGTACGGTACTTGTTGTTGCCCATCGTCTTTCCACCATCCGCAATGCGGACAAGATTATTGTGATTTCCGATAAGGGAATTCTTGAACAGGGAAGCAGTGAAGAACTGTTACAGGCAAAAGGTGAGTATTACCGCCTCTATCAGTACCAGTTTGCGAAACAGTGAATTTCCTGTTAGAAAATGGAGTAAGTAATGGCACAGAAATATGATGACAGCAGTATTCAGATATTAGAAGGCCTTGAAGCGGTCAGAAAACGACCAGGTATGTACATCGGATCTACCGATGCCCATGGTCTTCACCATCTGATCTGGGAAATTGTGGACAATGCGGTCGATGAAGCATTGAACGGCTATGGTAAAAAGATTTCCATTTCATTGGAAAGTGATGGCAGCTGTATTGTCAAAGACGAAGGCCGCGGTATGCCGATTGGCAGACATGCCTCAGGAATGAATACCCTGCAGGTAATTTTCACTGTGCTTCATGCCGGTGGCAAGTTCACCAGCCAGGGTGGTTACAAGACAGCCGGTGGTCTGCATGGTGTTGGTGCTTCTGTTGTCAATGCATTGAGTGAATGGCTGACCGTAGAAGTTGCCCATGATGGTGAGCTTGTGCGCATGCACTTTGAAAAAGGTGGCAGTGTGGTAGGCAAGCTCGAACACCTTGGCAAGACAAACAAGACGGGTTCAACCGTCCGTTTTAAACCGGATCCTGCTATCTTCCAGACAACGGACTTCCGCTTTGATGTTGTGGCAGAAAGGGCAAGGGAAGAGGCTTTCCTGCTTTCCGGTATTACCATTGAAGTCAAAGATAATCGTGACAAGGAACCAAGAATAGAATCCTTCTGTTATGAAGATGGTCTGACTGCCTTCCTTGATTACCTGCATGAAGACAAGCAGGTTCTCATGAAACCGGTGAAGTTTACGGGTGATAACCAGGGCATTCATGTGGAATGTGCCTTCCAGTACAACGATGGCTACCAGGAAAATACATATTCCTTTGTCAACCTTGTGCGCACACCGGATGGTGGTACACATGAAGTGGGCTTCAAGAGTGCTTTTACAAAGGCAGTCAATGACTATGCCCGCAAATATGGGCTTTTGAAGGAAAAGGACAAGAATCTGGAAGGACAGGATATCAGGGAAGGTCTTACAACCATTCTCAATGTTTCTGTACCGGAAGAACTGCTGCAATTTGAAGGACAGACAAAGGGCAGACTCGGTACGCCACAGGCCAAGCCTGCAGTAGATGCGGTTGTGGCAGAGAAGCTTGCTTTCTGGCTGGAAGAGAACAAGAGCCAGTCAGATACACTTGTGCACAAGATGATGAAGGCTTCCCAGGCGCGTGAAGCTGCCCGCAAGGCACGTGAAGAAGCGCGTAAGGGCAAAAAGGGAAGCAGAACTGAAAAGGTACTTTCTGGCAAGCTTGCGCCTGCCCAGACCCGTGATGCAAGCATCAAGGAACTGTTTCTTGTCGAGGGTGACTCTGCGGGTGGTTCAGCCAAGCAGGGCAGAGATTCCCGCTATCAGGCAATCCTGCCACTGCGCGGTAAGGTATTGAACACAGAGAAGTGCACCATGTCTGACATTGAGAAGAATGAAGAGCTCAATACGCTCATCTATACACTTGGAGCAGGTGTAGGTGCTGACTTTGATTATGAAGAAAGCAATTACAACAAGATCATCATCATGACCGATGCGGATGATGATGGTTCCCATATCCAGATTCTCTTACTAACATTCTTTTACCGCTATATGCGGCCATTGGTGGAACATGGCATGGTCTATATTGCCCTGCCACCGCTTTACAAGGTCACCAAGGGGAAGACCAGTGAGTATTGCTATACGGATGAAGAATTGGAAGTGTTGAAGAAGAAGTATGGCAAGTGTGAGATACAGCGCTACAAGGGTCTTGGTGAAATGAATGCGACCCAGCTTTGGGAGACGACAATGGACCCTGCGCACAGGACCCTGATCCGGGTTGGCATTGATGATAATTCCATGGCAGATAAGCGTGTTTCTGTCCTGATGGGAGATAAGGCAGAAAAGCGCAGAAAATGGATTGAAGACAATATTTCATTTACGCTGGAAGACAGCTTCAAGGTGGAGGGCTGATGGCTAAGAAGACAAAGATTGAAGATCATACAAAATATGTACCCGAGCGCCTTGAGGATATCATGGGCAGCGGGTTTGGCAGATATGCCAAATATATTATTCAGGAACGAGCATTGCCGGATGCGCGCGATGGTTTAAAACCGGTACAGAGAAGAATTCTGTTTGCGATGTACCACGATGGGAATACATGGGACCATCCATATCGTAAATCAGCCAAGACAGTAGGTCTTGTCATCGGTAACTACCATCCGCATGGTGACTCTTCTGTTTATGATGCGATGGTGCGCATGTCACAGGACTGGAAGGTCAGATTGCCACTGATTGATATGCATGGTAATAACGGTTCCATCGATGATGACCCGGCTGCGGCAATGCGATATACGGAAGTCAGACTTGCGCGTGTTACCCAGGTTATGGAAGATGACCTTGACAAGAATACGGTGGAAATGGCACCTAACTTTGATGATACCGAAAATGAGCCGACGGTACTGCCGGTTCCTTTTCCGGTTATGCTTGTCAATGGCGCAACGGGTATTGCGGCGGGTTATGCGACCAACATGCCACCCCATAATCTTAAAGAAGTGGTGGACGCAACCATATACCGTTTACAGAATCCATCCTGTTCCCTGGATGAAGTGATGGAAATCATGCCAGGACCTGACTTTCCTACCGGTGGTATCGTGCAGGGTGCCAAGGGTATCAAAGATGCTTTTACAACAGGCAAGGGAAGAATTGTTGTCCGTTCAAAGTGTGAAATTGTAGAAGAAAAGACATGCCAGCAGATTGTGGTGACAGAAATTCCATATGAAGTCATCAAGGCACAGCTTGTGCGAAAGATGGATGAAATTCGTGTTTCCAAAGAGATTGATGGCATTCTCGATGTGCGTGATGAATCTGACCGCAATGGTATGCGCATTGTTGTGGATGTGCGCAAAGACGCGGATGCCCAAATGATTCTCAACTACTTCTATAAGAATACGGACCTGCAGGTGTATTACAGCTATAACAATGTTGCAATCATCAATAAGCGTCCGGTACAGGTAGGACTGTTAGGACTGCTGGATGCTTTCATTGATTTTCGTAAGGAAGTGGTGTTGCGGCGTTCGCAATATGAACTGGACAAGATGGAGAAGCGGTGTCATGTGATTGAAGGTCTCATGAAGGCTGTTTCTATTCTCGATGAAGTTATCCGTATCATCCGTGCTTCCAAAGACAAGGGCGATGCGAAGAAGAATCTGCAGGATGCGTTTGGGTTTGATGAACCGCAGTCTGAAGCGATTGTTTCATTGCGCCTGTATCGTTTGAGCAATACGGATATTGTGCAGCTGAGAAGTGAGTTTGCGGAGCTTGTCAGCCGCATAGAAGATACAAAGGCAATCATTGAAAATGAGAATGTGCTCAAGTCAGTGATTACAAAAGAACTGCGCCAGGTCAAAAAGGACTACGGTGATGACAGACGCACCGCTATTGAAGCAGAGGTTTCCGATATTGTCATTGACCGTTCTTCCATGATTTCCAATGAACGTGTCATGGTTACCGTTTCCCGTGACAGTTATGTCAAACGCGTCTCATTGCGTTCTTATAATGCGTCCAGTGGACAGATGACAGGTCTTAAGGAAGGCGACAGTCTGATTGGTACACTGGAATGTGATACCCTCGATACATTGTTGTTATTTACCACAAAGGGCAACTATGCATGTCTTCCGGTATGGCAGATCGAAGAAAGCAAGTGGAAGGATGTCGGTATGCATCTGAATAAAGTGATGCGTATTGATGGGGATGACAAGATTGTTGCGGCAATTCTTGTCAAAGACTTCCATACATATGCGTCCATTGTGACACTTGCCTCAACCGGATATATCAAAAAGACACCGGTTTCCGCCTTCAGGATTGAAAGAAATAACAAAGTTGTACCGGCGATGAATATTGTCTCTGGTGAATTGTTAAATGCTTTCTGTGTCTATGAGACAGATGAAGTGATGCTCGTATCCAAAGATGGTTTTGCGTATCGTTTCCCGGTTGAGCAGATTCCAAGCAATGGTGTGAAGTCCAAAGGTGTTAAGGCAATGAACTTTGCCAAAGGGGATATGACTGCCTGTGGTGCAGTAATCCATGGCGGGGCACAGAATACTGTATTCATCAGTGACAAAGGACTTGTCAAACGCATCAAAACAGCGGATGTAGCAGGTGCTGCCCGTCCAGCCAAGGGTGTGATGATCTGTCGCAGGCTCAAGGCCAACCCTAGTGTGCTTTACAAGGCACAATGTATGGATGCGGGCAGTGAGCTTTCCTTTATGGATGATACATTGCATACCATCAGGGCAGTGGACATTCCGCTCAAGCCAAGGGAAAGCGGGTTTACCGATGTATTGTCATTACAGGATGGCTGGTTTATGATTCCAGGCATTGAAGAATGCCGGATTATCGACTATCCTGTTGGCAGTCAGGATGAAATGCATGATGATTATGAGAAAATCAGTTTGTTTGATGGAGAAGAAGGATGAAGAATATATTCCACCCAGATTATTACTATCCGGATATCTTCTCGATTGATCCACGCCGCTTGCGGCATCATGGCATCAGGCTTTTAATCCTGGATATGGATAATACATTGATCAATGCCCGCAGCATAGAAATACCAGACAGGGTCAAAGACTATGTAAACAGTATCCGCAAAGCTGGTATTACTCCTGTTGTGATGTCGAATAATGTTTCTTCTATTACGGAGAAAAGATGTATGCAATTGCATATCGATTTCTTTTCCTTCAGTCTCAAGCCACTTCCTTTCGGTTATAAAAAGGTATTGGCAAGGTATGGTGTTTCTCCAGAGCATACTGCAGTAATCGGAGATCAGATATTTACAGACATTGCCGGCGGACGGATTATGGGTATAATGTCAATACTGGTTGATCCTCTGACAGACCAGAACAACATATTTGGTAAAGGTGTGCGCCTGATATCAGATACGTTGCGGTTGTTTAAGGGTGTACCAGAGAAAGGTGCGTATTATGGCAAACTGTAAAGGTTGTGGTATACAGCTGCAATATAACCATCCAAAACTTCCCGGCTATACACCAAAAAAGGGCAGCGATTACTGCCAGCGGTGTTTCAGGCTCATGCATTATGATGATCTGACTATTTCTATGAAAACCGGTATTGATCCGGATAGTGTATTGCAGAGAATTGATGCAATGGATTGTCTTGTTCTCTGGGTAGTGGATCTCTTTGACTTTGAGGCCAGTATGATACCAGGATTATCCAGAAAGCTTTCTGGCAAGGATATCATCATGGTCGCCACAAAGCGCGACATCCTACCCGAGACGCTGAGTCCTGAAAAAATTGCCCGGTTTGTCTTTGGAAGACTCAAAGAACTTGGTATTTCCATCCGTAATCTCATCATCACAAGCAGTTATGAGACAATGGGCATGGAAGAAGTGAAGGAAGCCGTGGACATGTATGGTCATAACAGACCTGTAGTGGTCATGGGCAGGGCAAATGCCGGCAAGAGCACATTGCTGAATAAGCTGATGCAGAAGAGTGAATTGACTTCTTCACGTTATCCTGGCACGACACTTGATTTCAATCCATTGGATATTGATGGCATTCAGTACATTGATACACCAGGTATTGAAATCAGCGGTTCCATGTTAATGGACATACGGGAAGAAGATCTCAAAACCATTGTGCCTTATAAGACAATCAAACCACTTGTCTATCAGGTAAGAGGGGATCAGTCCTTTACGATTGGTGGACTTGCCAGGGTGGATGTGATTGGTTGTGACCATGCAAGTGCGGTATTCTATGTTTGTGACAGGTTGTCCATTCATCGCGGCAAAGTGGAAAATGCGGATGAATTCTGGAAAAAGCACTATGGGAAACTGCTGGTGCCAACCCCATTGCATGATGATTTTGTGACTTCTTCAATACGCAAAACAGAAGATAAAATGGATGTTGTCATTGAAGGACTTGGCTGGGTATGTGTGAGTGGCAAGATGTCTTCCATTCGTGTCTATGCCCCAAAAGCAGTGAATGTTACATTTAGAAAGGCGATGCTGTAATATGTTGACGAATAAACAGAAATCATATCTTCGCTCTTTGGCACAAAGCGAAAGGGCAATCTTCCAGATCGGAAAAGATGGCATCAGTGATGCATTGGTCAATACGCTAATGGATGCCCTGAAAGCAAGGGGACTTGTCAAGCTCAGTGTATTGAAAACAGCACCGACAGATGATCTCAAAGAACTTGCTTTTGATCTTGCAAGACTGTCAAAAAGTGAGGTAGTGCAGATTATTGGCAGAACGATCATTCTGTATAAAAAGGGCAAAGAACCAAAGATTCTTCTGCCATGAAAACGGTACTTGTCGCTCCCTTTGACCCGGTTACAACAAAAGAGATTGAATATGCCCGCTCTCTTTTGAAGAAGAAGGATATCAGTACGGTATATCTGTTGCCATGGGGGAAAGGGGTTCTTTCTGTCACACAGAGAACAAAGCTATTAAAAGCCGCTATCATGCCATATGGACACCTTGAAACAACGACCTCTATCAATCGGGAAGATCAGGTGTATTGCATGGATGATGCGGAAGATGAGGAAGAGCGTGTAAGAAGTGGTGATTTCTTTCTTGTGCCAAAACAGGTGAGAAGAATCCTGCTTGAAGAGGGGTATTACTTTGAAGAAGTTGCCCGTGCACAATGCAAACCTAAGCGTTTTCTGCATTCACTTTCTGTTGCAAAGATGGCAGTGATGCTTGCCCATGCCCATCATCTCGATGAAAAGAAAGCATGGAAGGCAGGTATTCTGCATGATGTGACAAAGGCCATGCCAGATAAAGAAGCAGAGGCGATCATAAAGAGGGATAAACCGGAATGGCTTTCCATCAGTAACAAGGTATGGCATTCCTATACAGCCTGTGTATGGATCAGGAGTCATCTTGGACCAGTGGATGAAGATATACTCAAGGCAATTGAACATCATACATTGGGAGATGGAAAGACAGATCTTGACAGGATACTCTATATTGCGGATAAAATTGAACCGACAAGAGACTATGATGTAAGTTATGAAACAGAACTGGCAATGCGGGATTTAAAGAAAGCTGCAGAGCTTGTTCTGGAAGAATCAAAGGCATATATACTGGAAACGGAGGGTAAACATGTCTGAACTATTGGATATTACGACAAAGACACTCAGTGATAAACTTGCCAGAGATATCGTTATCATCGATATGCAGGCAGTCAATCCATATACAGATTACTTTGTGATCTGCACAGCAAACAATGTTAGGCAGGCTGCTTCACTTTGTGACTATGTAGAACAGGAAGCAGAGAAGAATGGCTACAATGTGCGCACAAAGGAAGGCACGGATGGCAGCACTTGGGTATTGGTGGATCTTGGTGAAGTTGTGGTGCACATCTTCACCGAAGAGACACGCAAGCAATATCGTCTTGAAGCACTCTGGGCAGATCAGCCACAGTCTGTATATGAAGGCTGAGGCACTGCCTTTTTTAAATTGCGTTAACGGAGAATGAAGTATGCAATGGTATGAACAACGATTTGTCAATCATCGGGACTGGATTCTGGATCATCTTGAATATCTTGGCCTTGATGCTGAGGAAGCAGTGATCGTCTTACTGATTGATTTTATGAATGAACATGGCATAGAGATAACATTAGCTTCTCTTGCCATGAAAACAGGCCGTACAGAGGAAGAAGTTGACCGTACGGTATCCCTGTTATGTGCCAAGAAATATGTCAACATACATGCCGAAAGAGGAATCGTGAAATGGGACCTCAGCAACCTTTTCAAAATTGATGTAGCCCATGTTTCCACAGTGATGGATTCTTCATTGTTTGATGTCTTTGAAACTGAATTTGGCAGAACGCTAAGCCAGAAGGAAATGGAAATGATCAGCGACTGGAACCGTACAATGGATAAAAAGGTCATCCTCTATGCTTTACGTACAGCCAGTTCCAAGAACAAATTGAATTTTGTTTACATTGACAGAATTCTTTCTGATTGGAAACAGAGGCATGTGACAGCTGAGTCAATAGAAAGGACGATCAACCGCTGATGGAACATATGACACCAGTAGAAATCATGGATCACCTGGAAGAGATGTTTCCAGACGCCCATTGTGAACTTGATCACCGCAACAATTACGAAATGGCAGTTGCGGTAGTTCTTTCAGCCCAGACAACAGATGCGTCTGTTAACAGGGTCACACCAGCTTTGTTTGCCAAATATCCTGATGCCTATAGCCTTGCGGCAGGGGATATTCATGACATTGAAGACTGCATCCGCACACTTGGTCTTTACCGCAACAAAGCCCGCTCCATTCAGGCAATGGCAAAAGGTATGGTAGAAAACTTCAGTGGTGAAGTACCAGACACAATGCAGAAACTCGTCACATTGCCAGGGGTAGGCAGGAAGTGTGCCAATGTTATTCTTGCGGAATGTTTTGGCGTTCCATCACTTGCGGTAGATACCCATGTCAGCCGTATTTCAAGAAGGTTAGGACTAGCCAAACCGGATGATTCACTGCTTGAAGTAGAAACAAAACTGAAGAGGAAAATACCAAGAGACAGATGGATTAAAGGACATCATCAGATGATCTTCTTTGGCAGATACAGATGCAATGCCCGCAACCCAAAGTGTGAGGGTTGTCCATTTACTTCGATCTGTAAATATCTCAAAGGCAAAGCAAAATGAAAACGACGTCAGATTATACTCAATGCCGGTAAATTAAGCGGCTTGACAAGCTGAGCTTCTCACGATACTTCATCTTTCATGATGGGGTATCTTTTTTTTAATTTTTGCCTGTCAGGG
>CASEPS010000006.1 GCA_949289855.1 uncultured Erysipelotrichaceae bacterium | reverse complement strand
GCAATACAAGGAAACAGAGGAAGGAGTAAAATACATGACAGAGACATTGAAAAGATATTTCGACCAGTATGTAGCGCCATATGAGCAGGCAGCCTTGGCGCAAGGCAGGGAAGAAGGTATTGTCCAAGGCAGGGAACAAGGACAAGAGCAGCGAACTATGGAAATCGTGCACAGGATGATCAAACGTGGAGATACTGATGCGGAAATTCAGGAAATTATTGATATTTCACCTGAAGAGATTACAGAAATCCGCAAAGAGATGAACAAATAAGTTCATGCATGGGAAGTGCAGGTTCTGCATTTTCCCTGATTATATGAGGTATATAACATGAAGATGACAAAAGGACGATGCTGGTACTGTCGTCCTCATTTTGTGTTGATTAACATTGTTCATCTGGTTGTGTGGCAATTTGGCTAGGCTACCAGGTCATTGACCCATACCCGTTTATGTACCAGGCAGAGTCCCAATATGACTTTGTAGAGATCAATGAGATGTAACACGATATACATGGATATGATGTTCATGCCGGTAAAGTGGGCAAGGACAAAGGCAATCGGGAAAGATACTGCAATGGTACCGACGGAATCAAACAGGAAGGTGATGACAGTCTTTCCACCACAGCGCATGGTGAAGTAACCGGAGTTATAGAGCGCTGAAATCCAAAGGGTCAGACCATAGACTCTTAACATACCTGCAGCATCAGCTCTGACGGCTTCACTGGTGTTGTAGAGCATTGGGAATAGTGGGGCAGTGAAGAAGAGAATTGTACCTAAAACAATACTGACAAGGAAACTGAAGACAATGAGCCTTCTGTCTGTTTCGATTGCTTCTTCGGTTTTACCTGCACCAAGCAATTGACCAACCATGATGGAAATACAGTCACCGATGGCAATGTTGAAGACAAAGAACAGGTTTTCGATGGTTGTTGTAATGTTGTAGGAAGCAACCGCATCAATGCCTCTTACGGAATAACACTGGGCTATGGCTGCTACACCGGCAGACCAGAGGATTTCATTAGCCACAAGTGGCATGCCTTTGATGATGATGTCTTTTGCAAGACTGCCAGGGATTTTGAAGTCTTCGAGTACTTTATGGAAGAAAGGGAACTTGTCCATATTGCGTTTTGCCCCAAACAGGATAAACGCAAGTTCGGCAAAACGGGAGATGACTGTCGCAATGGCTGCACCGGTTGCGCCAAGGGCAGGGAAGCCAAAGAGACCGAAGATGAGGATGGAGTTACCACAGAAGTTGACTGCTACGGCAATGATGCTGGCAACCATGGGAATGCGGGTTTCCCCAGCTTCTCTCATCGAAGAAGATATGCACTGGGAAAGGGCAAATGCCGGGAAACCAATGATCATAATATTGATGTAGCTCAATGCATATTGCATGGTAGCGGTGATGTTTTCTGGTGTATTTGTTTCCGGATTGAGAAACAAAGAGACAAGGTTTTCACCAAAGAAGAACAATCCAGCCATAAAAAGGATCGCAATCAGTCCTTCTGTTACCAGTTTGAATCGCAGACAGTTTTTAACACCCTTATAGTCTTCCTTTCCATAAAACTGGGCACCGAAGATACTGGCTGCCGCAACGGAACCAAATACGGCAAGGTTAAAGATATTGATGATCTGGTTGGAAATAGAAACAGCACTCATAGGCAGGGTGCCGGTCTGTCCGACCATGATGTTGTCCAGCATGTTGACAAAACTTGTGATGATCTGCTGGATGATTAATGGCACAGCAATATAAAGGACTTTGCTGTAAAAGTCCTTTGTGCCAATCCACTTGTAAATCCAATCTTTTCTTTTCTGCATACCCGCGCATTATACCATGAGCGTTCTCATAAATCTGTATGACTTCGTTTTTCTCTTCGGAATTGTGAAGGTGACATACCAGTCCTGTTTTTAAAGCAGCTGACAAATCTGCTGTTTTCATGAAAACCACACTCCACAGCACTGGTTCTTGCGAAAGTATTATCGTTCAGTTCTTTCGAAGTTTTCCTTTCGTTCATTGTCTCTGCTACACCAGTTGCTGCAAATGCCTATACGATGAGTGAGTCTATGGGGTCAGATGGAACGCTTGCGGGAGAAGTTGTGGCATGAGTACGGTTGTTTCGATTTTGACTTTGTTTCTCTGGATTGTATTGTTACAGAATCTTGGCATAATATGAGAGTCGTATGATATTTCAATATGGTGAAAAAGAAATCGCATATCTCAAGGCAAAGGATGACACACTCAGTGAAATCATTGATGCCATCGGTATGATCGAACGGAAAGTGGATGATGATTTGTTTTCGGCGGTCATCCATCATATTGCCGGTCAGCAGATTTCTACCCGTGCCCAGGCTACGATCTGGAAACGGATATGCGACATGCTTGGTGAGGTGACTGCGGATACGATAGTACAGGCAGGAAAGGACGCATTACAATCCTGTGGGATTACGTATCGCAAAGCAGAGTATATGCTGGACTTTGCCCAAAAGGTACAATGTAGTGCATTTGATATAGAGAAAGTGAAGCATATGGATGATGCGGCTGCTATCAAAGCACTTTCTTCCTTAAAGGGTATCGGTGTCTGGACAGCAGAGATGATCCTGTTGTTCTCTTTACAAAGACCAGATATTCTGAGCTATGATGACCTTGCCATACAACGAGGACTTCGTATGGTATACCACCATCGTAAGATTACCCGTCCATTATTTGAAAAGTACAGAAGGCGTTATAGTCCCTATGGCTCGGTTGCTTCATTGTACTTATGGGCTGTAGCAGGTGGGGCAATACCTGGCATGAAGGATTATGCAATAAAGAAGAAAGAAACAAAGAGGAGTACAAAATGAAAATTGTTGAAGTAAATGAAAGAACAGACGAACTTGTAGAGGAATTGCTTGTTGTTTGGGAAAGTGCCGTGCGGGCAACGCATCACTTTCTTAGTGAAGAGGAAATCCTGAAGATCAGGGAATATGTTCCAGAAGCTTTAAGAGGCATTCCTCATCTTGTGATTGCAGAGAAGGAAGATGGTATACCGGTAGCTTTTATGGGCATTGCGGATGGTATGCTGGAAATGCTGTTTATTCATAATGCAGAAAGAGGAAAGGGACTTGGCAGAAAGCTGTTGACATATGGTATAGAGAACTATGGTGTAACACAGTTATCTGTCAATGAACAGAATCCTTCTGCAAAGGGGTTCTATGAATATATGGGTTTTACCGTTTTTAAGAGAACGGAACTCGATGAACAGGGTAATCCGTATCCGATTTTATATATGAAAAGATAAGCCTATGCAGTATGTCACATATTATCCATCACCACTTGGCAGAATCCTTCTTTCTGCCGATGATGTGGGACTGACAGGGGTATGGTTTGATGGACAGAAATACTATGCACGAACAATAGTGAAGGAAGACTTTGAAGAAGTGGAAGTTCCTGTACTTTCTCTTGCAAAGAAATGGCTGGATTTGTATTTTTCTGGTTATGAGCCGGATGTTGTTCTCCCCCTTCATCCAAAGGGGACAAACTTTCAGAAAGAAGTATGGAACATCCTTTGTACCATTCCTTATGGGCAGATGATGACCTATGGAGAAATTGCTGAGCAGATTGCAAAACAGAGGGGACTGTCACGTATGTCAGCCCAGGCAGTTGGTGGTGCTGTTGGGCATAATCCGATATCGATTATCATTCCCTGTCACAGGGTTGTTGGCAGTGATGGCAGTCTGACAGGTTATGCCGGTGGCATAGAGCGAAAGTTGAAACTGTTGGATTTGGAAAGAAAAAAGGCAGAGCGTTGATCGCTTTGCCTTTCTGCTGTTTAGAAGATGTTATGCAGGATGATGTTTCCTTCACGTTCTGGTGAAACAGAGACAAGGGCAACAGGTGTGCCGGTGTACTCTTCAATGAATTTCACATATTCCTGACATGTCTCTGGAAGATCTTCAAACTTTGAAATGTTGGAAATGTCTTCTTCCCAGCCCTTGAATACTTTATAAACCGGTTTTGCGGCTGCGTAATCCTTGAGGGAAGCAGGTACTGTGTCGTACTGTTTGCCATTGATTTCATAGGCAACACAGACCGGAATTTCCTTGAGACCGGAGAGAACATCAATCTTTGTGATGGCTACTTCAGTGAGACCGTTGATGCGCACTGCCTGTTTTACAACAGGAAGGTCAAGCCAGCCACATCTGCGAGGTCTTCCGGTTGTGGCACCAAATTCAGCACCTTTCTGACGGAGGTTTTCACCTGTTTCATCGAGAAGTTCTGTGACAAATGGACCTTCACCAACTCTTGTGGAGTAAGCTTTGACAATACCGATGATGTGGTCAAGGGCACGTGGGCCTACACCAACACCTGTCAATACACCGCCTGCAGTAGGAGAGGAAGAGGTGACGAATGGATATGTACCATAGTTGATGTCGAGCATATTTGCCTGGGCACCTTCAAACAATACAACTTTGTCACTTTCCAAAGCCTTGTTGACGACATCTGTCGCATCGCAGAGCATTGGCAGAATTCTCTCTCTGATAGAGGCAAATTGTTCTTTCATTGCATTGAAGTCAAATGGTTCACCACCATAGACCTTTGTGATTTCCAGGTTCTTGAGGGCGAGTGTTTCTTCAAGCTTTTCACAGAAGACATCCCAGTCCTTGAGGTCGCACATGCGAAGACCAACCCTGGTATATTTGTCAGCGTAACATGGACCGATACCATTCTTTGTTGTACCGATGCGGTACTTGCTGTCACGGCTTTCTTCCAGTTCGTCAAGACGAATGTGGTAAGGCATCAGGATGTGAGCTCTGTCAGAAATACGGATTTTGTCACAGAGGACACCCTGGCTTTCAAGCAGATCCACTTCCTCGAAGAGGACAAATGGATTGACGACAACACCAGGTCCGATGATGCACCATGCATTATGATTCAGAATACCGCTTGGAAGCAGATGAAGAATTGTTTTCTTTCCGTTGACAACAACGGTGTGACCGGCATTATTGCCGCCCTGAAAACGAACTACCATGTCGACATTTTTGCCGAGAAGATCAACGACTTTACCTTTGCCTTCGTCTCCCCACTGTGTGCCGACTACTACATAACCTGCCATTTTACTGTTTCTCCTTAAAATTAACGCAAACATTTTACCACGAAGGTTCCGCGCTGTCAGTTTATTTTGAAAAACATAGGATCAATGTGCGTGCAAAAATGATTGAATCTGCTATGATTGAAACCGTATTGAATAGAAGGAGAGTTACGCATGAGTGAAAATCAGAATCCGGAAACCTGTAATCATAACTGTGAGAGCTGTTCTGCCAATTGCAGTTCCAGAGGTCAGGCTTCCTTCAAAATTGAAGCAAACCCACGCAGCACAATCCGTCATATGATCGGTATTGTCTCTGGTAAGGGTGGTGTAGGCAAGAGCTTTATCACATCTCTTCTTGCCAGTGAAATGCAGCGCCGTGGGTATCGCGCAGCTGTACTGGATGGTGATATTACCGGCCCAAGCCAGGCCAAGGCATTTGGTATTCATGAAAAGGCTGCCGGGGATGGTACAGTGATTTATCCTGCAGTTACCGAAAGAGGTATGCAGGTCATGTCCACAAATATGCTGTTGGACAGCGATGATACACCGGTCATCTGGAGAGGACCGATGGTTGCCAACATCCTCAAGCAGTTCTATACCGATGTATTCTGGGACAATGTCGACTATATGTTTGTTGATATGCCTCCAGGAACAAGTGATGTACCACTGACTGCATTCCAGTCACTTCCGCTTGATGGCATTGTTGTCGTCACAACCCCACAGGAACTTGTCGGTATGGTTGTTGACAAGGCCATCAATATGGCAAAGGCAATGGATATCAAGGTGCTTGGTATTGTGGAAAACATGAGTTATGTGGAATGCCCGAACTGCGGCGAAAAGATCTATGTCTTTGGTGAATCCCATGTACAGGAAACAGCAGAGAAATATGGACTTGATTTACTTGCCCGTGTACCGCTTGATGGCCGCATTGCAAAGATGAGCGATGCAGGTACGATTGAAGAGCTCAAAGTTACAGCACTTGATCCGGCTGCGGATGTCATTGAAAAGTTGTAATTTATTCACACAGCATTCACATTCATTCCATACGATTGTATTGGTTAGAAATGAGGTGGTATCATGACCAGAATCCTGATAACGGATGATGAAGAGAAGATTCGCAACATGATCTGTAAATATGCCCATTATGAAGGTTTTGAAACAGATGAGGCATGTGATGGTCTTGAAGCGGTGGAGAAATGTACAAAGGACAATTTTGATCTTTGTGTGATGGACATCATGATGCCGAATCTGGATGGCTTTTCAGCAGTCAAGGAAATCAAAAAAGTAAAACCTGACATGCCATTTATCATGCTTTCTGCCCTTGGTGAAGAATATGACAGAATACATGGTTTTGATATCGGTGTAGATGACTATGTTGTCAAACCATTTTCCAGCAAGGAACTCATGATGAGAATTCATGCCATTCTCAAACGTGTCAATGCTTCAGAAAACAGTGGGGATATCATGCGGGTCAAGGATATGGAAATCAATTTCTCAGCCCGTACGGTCACCATCAATGGTGAGCGTGTACAGCTTTCTCCAAAGGAATATGAGCTGCTCGCATATCTTGCCAGAAATGCTGGTATTGCTTTGACGCGTGAACAGTTATTGCAGAATGTGTGGGGATATGATTTCTTCGGTGATGACAGAACACTGGATACACATATCAAACTGCTCAGAAAGAATCTTGGCGATTACGCAAAATATATCGTAACGCTGAGAGGTGTCGGTTACCGCTTTGAAAAAGAAAACTAGTATCAGATGGAAGATCGGTAAGTATCTGTTTGTATTTGCGGCAGGTCTCATCGGTCTTCTGTTTCTGTTTCAGGTGGTTCTTCTTGAACCGATGTACCAGAGGTCGAAGGTTCAATCTGTCCGCAATATCGGAAATGACATTGCGCGAGCAATCGACTCGGAAAAACTCGATGATGTATTGTTTCTGACCATGATGCAGAATGATGCCTGTGTCATGATCCGTTATGACTCTGCCCCGGTGACCATTCAGAACCAGAGCTGTACGGCATTCAGTGACCTTGGCAATGAAGCCATCAATGAAATGATCGGTTTTGCGCGTCTGAGCCGTAACAAGTCCTACATGATGATCAATGAGAACAGCTATGATGCCCTGGATGGTTCTGAACCACTCAAAACCATTTACTATACGCGTATCGTGCAGGGAAATGCCGGTAATGCGGTCATCCTTGTCTCAAGCAACATCTCACCGCTCAGCGCAACAACCCGTACATTAACTGTACAGCTCATGTACATCTCCGGTATTATCCTGATATCGGTCTGCTTTCTGACCTTTATGATCTACCGGGGTATTGCTTCTCCATTATCGAGAATCAATGAAGCTGCCAAGTCATTGCCAAAGGGTACATACCAGATTGATCCAAAGTCCAACCGGTACCGTGAGGCGGAAGAACTCAATACCACCCTCAGTGAAGCTGCAGCAGATATTCAGAAGGCGGATAAGGCAAAGCGTGACCTTTTGTCTAATGTTTCCCATGATCTGCGTACCCCACTGACCATGATTACCGGATATGGAGAAATGATGCGGGATCTGCCAGGGGAAAAGACAGATGAAAACCTGCAGGTCATCATCGATGAATCAAAGCGGCTTAACAACCTCGTCAATGATCTTCTCGATCTTTCCCGTATGCAGGAAAACAAGATTACCCTCAATGAAGCACCATTTGATATTACGGAAATGATTGAGACCGAAATGCGCAAATATGATGTCTACCACTACCAGGACAACTTTGATATTGATGTGCATCTTGGTGACCATGTGACAGTCAATGGAGACCGCAAGCGCATTGAACAGGTATTCAATAACTTTGTGATCAATGCCATCAACTATTCCGGTAACAGCAGACATATCATCATCCGTGAGATTGTCTCGGACAAAAATGTAAAAATTGAAGTACAGGACTTTGGGGAAGGTATTCCAGAAGATAAGCTGAATGATATCTGGGACAGATATTATAAAGTGGATAAGAAACATGTCCGCACAACCCAGGGTTCCGGTATTGGCCTTGCCATCGCAAGAGAAATACTCGACCTGCATCATCTGCAATATGGTGTGCAGTCCAAAGTTGGCGAAGGCAGTAAATTCTGGTTTATCATGCCAGTGTTGAAGTCATGAGGCAGGATGCACTCCTGCTTCTTTTTTGAAAGGACGAATATGCATAAGATTATTGTCAAAGACACCAGTGTTGAAACAACAGATACAGGCAGGCTTCTTTCCATCATCCACCATGGTGTGCGCTGGGAAGCAGATGGAGATGGAATGGTCGAAACAAAAGATGGGACCGTTTCCTTTTCTGATGCGGCTTCCATCAAAGCAGAAGTGTTTGAAACAGGTACGGCAAAGGGAGTGCGTACATGTTATACATGGCAGGATGGGTCTTCCTTTGCAACAATCATATCCATTGATACAACAAGTGAAGATGTTTACTTTGAATGGATACCATTAACAGAATCCAAAATGATCCGTAAGGTGAACTGGCCAGCACCATTCATCTTCAAAGAAGATGGCTGTTCGCTTATTCCTTTGCGGCAGGGACTCTGTATTCCCAATGGATGGGAAAATGAACTGAAGCCACTTCCTTTTGATGGCATGTTTCTTACCGCAGGCTGCTATATGCCATGGTTTGCCCAGATCAAAGTCAAGGCAGGGTATATTGCCATTTCCCTTACTCCATGGGATGCTGGTGTAAAGGCAATCCATCCAACTTGCGGCAATACTTCGCTTTCCCAATGGCTGACAACCAGTCTTGGTAAAATGGGCTACAGGCGCATCATCCGCTATACCTTCCAGGAGAATGCGGACATTGTTTCTTTGAGTGAGGTCTATCGCCAGTTCGTAAGCCAGGAGGGGAAGCTTGTCACCCTCAAAGAAAAGGCTTTGCGCAATCCAAAGGTGAATGACCTTGTGGGCAGTGCGCTTGTGCATTTTGGCATCAAGGCAGTTGTTCAGAAGGAATCGCGTTTCTATGATGCAGAACATCCAGAAAACAATGAAGCTGCGGTTTCATTTGCAAAGAGGGCAGAAGAAATCCGTCAGCTGCACGCACTAGGGGCAACAAAGATGTACCTCCATCTCGATGGATGGGCAGAACCAGGCTACGATAACTGCCACCCGGATTATTATCCTGCCTGCAAAGAAGCTGGTGGCTGGGAAGGTATGAAGGCATTAGAAGAGGTGATGCATGAAACAGGCGGACTGTTTGGTATTCATGACCAGTATCGTGATTATTACAAACGTGCACCATCCTTTGATGCATCAAATGCCATCATGCTGGAAGATGGAGAAATCTTTCGACAGGCCATCTGGGCAGGGGGAGAACAGTCTTACCTCTGTGCAAGCCTTGCGCGAGACTATGTAAGACGCAACTATACCATGATACAAAATGCTGGTATCAGACTGGATGGGGCATATCTTGATGTGTTTACATGCAATGAAGGAGATGAGTGCTTCAATCCTTACCATCGCATGTCACGTAAAGACTGCTATGAATATAGAAGACGTTGTTTTGCCTGGCTTACATCACAAGGCATCATTCCAAGCTCTGAAGAAGTATCTGACTGGGCACTCAGCGATCTTGTTCTTTGCCACTATGCCCCATATGAAGAACAGATGTTACCACCAGGTTCACCATTACCAGGTATTCCGGTACCACTGTTTTCCCTTGTCTATCATGACTGCATGGTTGTGCCATGGATCATGGACAAAACACAAAATCGGGACAACATGTTATATGCACTCTTGAATGGTGGTATTCCATATCTTGTCAGAGAAGGTGCGTATCCAAATGTGGATGGTGCTTTTGAAAAAGAGAAAACAGATATCGAAAATGACATAGCCCGCTGTCATATCGTACAGAAACTGCATGAACGTGTTGCGTATTGCCGGATGACAGACTTTGCCTTGCTGAATAAAACAGGCACAAAGCAAAAAGCGGTTTATGAAGATGGTACTGTGGTCGAAATTGATCTTGACAATGGAAGCTATAAGCTGACAGAATGTGGTCAATGTATTTGAATCACCAAAATTGATGGTGTATGATATGGACAAGAAGGAGAGATTTAGTAATTATGAAAGATCTTAAAGGAACTAAGACAGAGGCTAATCTGCAGACAGCATTTGCAGGTGAAAGCCAGGCTCGCAACAAGTATGACTATTTTGCTTCCAAGGCAAAGAAGGAAGGTTATGAACAGATTGCGGCTATTTTCCAGGAAACTGCACTGAACGAAAAAGAACATGCAAAGATGTGGTTCAAGCTGTTGCAGGGTGGCGCAATCCATGACACAGCTGACAACCTCGTACAGGCTGCAGAAGGCGAAAACTATGAATGGACAGAAATGTACAAGGAATTCGCTGAAGTAGCTGATGAAGAAGGTTTCACAGAAATTGCCCGTCAGTTCAGAGGTGTCGCTGCGGTTGAAGCAGAACATGAAACACGTTACAACAAGCTTCTTGAAAACCTCAAGAATGGTGAAGTATTCGTCAAGAAGGATGAAGTAACATGGCAGTGCCGCAATTGCGGATATACAGTTGTTTCCAAGGAAGCTCCTGAAGTCTGCCCGGTATGTGCACATCCACGTGCTTACTTCGAAGTCAAGAAGGAAAACTATTGAGAAACAGCAAAATGACCCTGCAAATACGCAGAGTCATTTTTTCATATCCAGCAATTGTTCAATATGTGCTTTTCTTCTCTTTTCTCTTTCTGTGAAGAACAAATAGCAGGTACCAATGGTATTGGCACGTGAGGTACGGCCGGTACGATGGATGATGTCTTCATCAGCAGCAGGTAAATCATAGAGGATGCAGTCAAGGTCGATGATATCAATGCCACGGGAAGCAACATCGGTCGCAACAAGGATGTCCAGCTTTCCATTACGGAACTCACGCATAATTGTCTTTCTCATTTTTGGTTCAACTTCACTATGCAATCCGGCAACCGCATACCCTTTCTGCTCTAGATATGCTGTAAGGGCATTGACACCATTTCTTGTATTGACAAAGATAAGTGTCTTCTTTCTGCTTTTGTTGAGCAGGGACAACAAGACTTTGTTCTTCCTCTCCTTATTTACTTCAAAGAAACGGAAGGTTGTTTTCTGTTCAAGCATCTCAGACTTTTTAACCACAAACCTCTCAGCATCCATCAGTGAGAGTTCTTCCACGAGCAGCTCTATTTCTTTTGGGTAAGTCGCTGAAAATAACAAAGTCTGATGGGCAGGAAGGGCGTTGCATACTTCCAGTACATCTTCTTTGAAACCCATCGATAACATGACATCCGCTTCATCCAGTATCAAAATCGTACACTGTTTTGGTTTGAAGGTGTGCCTGCGAAGATGGTCCAGCAGTCTTGCTGGTGTAGCAATAACAATATCTGCACCTTTGGAAAAGGAATGGATCTGTATTTTGATATCCACACCTCCTGTCAATACAGCTGTACGAATGCCTTCCTGGGTAGAAAGAAGAAGTCTCGCAGTATCTGCTGTCTGTAAGGCAAGTTCTCTTGTCGGGACAAGCACTAGTGCCTTTGGAAAATGTTTTCCTTTGCCTTGTGGTTCCAACTGTTCAAGCACAGGCAGAAGGTAAGCCAGTGTCTTGCCAGAACCGGTAGGTGCCTGTACCAGGATGTCTTTTCCTTCCAATATATCTGGTATGCACTGCTGTACTTCTGACAATGTTTCAATATGCATTTTTGCCAATGCTTTCTGCAATGGTTCTTTGAATTCTCTGATTTCCATGCGAACAAGAGTACCACAAAAAGTGAACAAAGTCATTTTTCTTTACCATTACCATCAGCCTGTGGTAGGATATGCGGGTGATGAGGAGGACAGCATAATGAAACATTATGAATATACACCAAGTGGGGTATGCTCAAGACAGATGATCTTTGAGATCAATGATGATAATACGATTGATTCCATGCAGGTAATTGGTGGTTGTAATGGAAACCTCAAAGGTATCTGCTCTTTGTGCAAAGGACAGAAGATTGATGAAGTCATCGAAAGACTGGAAGGCATTCATTGTGGTATGAAGCCAACATCCTGCCCAGATCAGATTGCAAAAGCGCTAAAGGCATATCAGGGATAAGAGATTTCAGAAAGAAGTCTCTTTTTTCTTTTAGAAACAAAAAGCACCACGAAGGTGCTTAAATCACAAATTTTGTCATATTAGTTACTGTTCAAGACTCCAATAAAAATCATGAAACTTTTTGTATGCTTCTTGCACATTTTGAGGCGCGTCCTCTCTAATTCGTGCATAATGTTTATTTCCAACGAATTCTACATATGGTTTAGACAACCGGAACGCTTCCTCTATTTCTTCTGGAATTTCACTTAACCTGCACATATTCATCCTTCCAATGTAAGCCGTAATATTCTGCTTCTACTTCATCATAACTGTTCGAAAAATAAAACTTCACAGAATACTCACTTACTTTTTCACCCACATTGTCTTCATTGATTCCTACCCTGTCAAGATTATCTTTACATGGTCCTTGAAGTCTTTCAATCTATACTTCCTGAGAAACAGTTTTAATATCATCATACTTTTTCTGATAATCAATAGCCTGTTTGAAGTGTCATATTTCCTGATACAGAAGTGCTTTTTCTTCCGGTTCTCAGTTATGTCTTGAAGGAAGATTGGAGTTGCTGCAGTAGTACGCTGTGTTGTTTGTTGATTAGGACAGTGAACAGTATAATTATGTGAGAAAAGGGAGGTGCTAAGATGTGGGTGAATAATAAAAGAGTTCCAGTTAATCTGCTTTGTGTTCAGTGCTTGCTACGCAATACATAAGTGGAATAACCGGAACAAATAAGTAGAGGACAGGGAGTGAAAACTCCCACCTCTTTCACCCACGTTATAGACCATGAGGAACACAAATAGAAACATTTTCTTTTCTGCAGTCGCTTCTACGATTGCCACAATCACCACAATGTCTTTGACAGATCTTCAGATGATCGATTATCTGATTCTGTTCTTTGCGGTATTGTTCATTATCTTCTCATTCATGAATTGGAGGTTTAATAAAAATGCCTAAAAAAACAAGTGGAGAATTCAATCAGGCTAAGTACATGGCAGAGTGGCAGAAACAAAACATGAAACAGGTTTCTGTTTCGTACAAGACGGATTTTGTTCTTGCATTCAAAGAAGCCTGCAAAAAGCTTGGCGTCTCTCAATCTGAAGTTATCAGAAAAGCTATGGAAGAAACAATCGAAAAGGCTTCTGGATTACCATTGGAAAGCAAAGACTGATACTCTGGCTATTGTCTGCTGCATCAATTCAAAAGTGGAAGTCTACTTGTTTTGTCCTTAGTATGCTAAAATGCCTGTGTTATGAGTATTTACAGAATTGGTGAAAAAACAGAAGCAGATGCGGATGGCATCTGGCTTGATTTCAGAGACAATACGTTTCTGTTTATGATCAAAGACAGGTTATGGTCCAAAGGAGAGAGGAAGGCCGCAAAGAAGAATGATGTGGTCGTCCAGTTTGTACAGAAAGGTATATTGGACCTGTTTCTTGTTTCTATTGAAGACTGTTTTGAGTGCAGTGATATTCCGTTTTGCATGAAAGAAGCAGATGAGGTTCTGATTCATTCACTGGATGGAAATGAGGACTATGGTTTTGAAGTTGTTCTTCTTGAAGAAGATGGAACAGTAGACTATGTACGGGAAGGGATGTTTTCCCATGTGGACAGTTTAACGCTGAAGGCAAAGCTGAAGGAAAGGCTGGAACAGGATTACAGTACTGCGGATTTTGATCATGCCTATGAGAAGAACAGAATGCGCTATGAACCATATGAACTGGAAACATTTGCAATCTTCAAAGAGGTGATACGGAAATGATGGGAATTGTTATAGCTGCTGTTGTGGTCATTGCTGACCAGCTCAGCAAACTTCTTATCCAGAATGTCACAGCTTTACAGGATGTAGAAATCATCCGTGATTTCTTTTATCTGACGTATGTCAAAAATACCGGTGCGGCATGGTCATTGTTCAGTGACATGACAGGTGTATTGACACTCATTTCTGCTGTGGCGGTAGGTGTAATGCTCTGGTATATCATCACGAAAAAGCCAAAGGGTCTTACGCTTGTGGCTGTTGCTTTGATGGCAGGTGGTGCAGCAGGTAATATGATTGACCGCCTGTTTCTGCAATATGTGCGTGACTTCCTGCATTTTTACATCTTTGGCTATGACTTTCCAGTATTCAATATTGCGGACATCGCCCTTTGTGTAGGTGTTGGACTATTACTGCTTTCAGCATTTCTTGAGGAGGAACAGAAATGATAGAGAACTATATTGCGGATAATGACAGTCCACTCCGCATTGACCGCTATCTCAGTGAGGTCAGTGAACTGTCCCGTACACGTGTACAGCAGATGTGTGATGATGGTCTTGTCAAAGTAAATGGGAAGGCAGTCAAAAGCAGTTTCAAGGTATCCATGGGTGATGCCATTGAGGCAGATGTGCCTGAAAATGAGGAACTGAAGGTGGAAGCTGAGAATATTCCATTAGATATTCTGTATGAAGACCATGACATCATTGTCATCAATAAACCAAAGGGGATGATCGTTCATCCGTCTCCTGGTATTTACAGTGGAACACTGGTCAATGCACTGCTCTACCATTGCAAAGACCTTTCCGGTATTAATGGCGTGATACGACCCGGTATTGTGCACCGCATTGATAAGGACACGACCGGTTGTCTTGTTGTCTGTAAAAACGATGATGCACATCGTGAGATTGCCCATCAGCTTTCAGATAAGACATGTCACAGGGAATACCGTGCCATTGTGAACGGTGTATTGGAAAGTGATGCGGCTGTCGTTGATGCGCCGATTGGAAGAGACCGCCGTGACCGGCAGAAGATGGCTGTGACCGAAGTCAACAGCAAACCTGCCCGTACCCATTTCAAGGTATTAAAGAGATTCCATGATGCGACTTATATTGAATGTTCCCTGGAAACAGGCAGAACACACCAGATCCGTGTGCATATGAAGTATTGTGGTCATCCGGTCATGGGTGATGAAAAATATGGCAGAAAGTGCAAACTGATGGATACACAGGGACAGGTACTCCATGCGTACCGGCTGACACTTGTCCATCCAAGGACCCATGAAACAATGGTCTTTGAAGCACCGCTTCCTGACTACTTCAATGAACTGCTGGATATATTGGAGAAACAGGATGAAGCGTACAGCTAAGCTGCCGGTAGTCACATTTGCATTGATTGGCATCACATGTATTGTGATGATCATCATGTGGTTGTTTCTGCCATTAACCAATACAGCTGAACAGGCTATCTTTATGGGTGCCTATTACAAGCCATTTATCCTTGCCGGGGAGTGGTGGCGAATGATGACAGTGCTGCTTGTGCATGGTTCCATTGGTCACTTGCTGGCAAACTGTCTCTCACTTCTCTCCCTTGGTATCATTCTTGAAACAATGAGTGGCTCTTTGCGGTTTCTTGTTGTTTTCCTTGTTTCGGTATTTGGTGGATCACTCTTTGTTTTTATCGGTGATAACACATCAGTAGCCGTGGGTATGTCCGCAGGTATTTATGGTCTGTTTGCCTGGTATCTGCACTATATCTGGTCCAGGCAGTTATACAGAGATCCATCGATGATGAACAGTATATTGCGTACCGTTGCGATCAACGTGCTCATCAACTTCATGCCGGGCATTTCCTGGACAGCGCACCTTGGCGGTTTTCTGTTCGGGCTTATCGTTTCATCCATCTTTGTGCCAGAGTTTGATGCAGCAAAGAAAAAACATTGGGCAATTGCCGGCGTGCTCTTCATGATTGCGACTGGTACACTTGCCTATACGCGTAGTGATATGGGGAATACCCCGGTTTACCTTGGAACGGACATCAATCTTCTTGAGACATACCAGAAAATTGGATTAGATGGGTATAGTGAACATCTTGCAAAGAAACTCGATGCAGTATATGGTACAGATGTTCTGGAAATGTACACAGGAGGTACATATGAGTAAACGAGAGAATGTCTTAAGCTGGGATGAATATTTTATGGGTCTTGCGCATTTGTCTGCACTTCGCTCAAAAGATCCCAACACCCAGGTAGGGGCAGCTATTGTGGATGAAAATCACCGGGTTGTGTCTGTTGGCTACAATGGCATGCCAAAAGGCTGCTCAGATGATGTATTTCCATGGGAAAGAGAAGGAGAAGTGCTCGACAGCAAATATGCTTATGTTGTCCATGCGGAACTCAATGCCATTCTCAATTCCAAGTGGCCGGTATCGGGATGTACGATTTATGTTTCCCTGTTTCCATGCAATGAATGTGCAAAAGCCATCATCCAGTCAGGGATCCGCAGAATTGTCTATGAATCCGACAAGTATCAGAATACCGAAACAACCATTGCCTCCAAGAAGATGTTACAGGCGGCAGGGGTGGAAATGGTACAGCTTGCCCATACGGTTTCACTGACAGTGGAAAAGCATGACAATCCTGAACTAAAGTAATTTTTCTGTATTGCGGAAGTGGAGTTTTGCCACTTCCTTTAATTTGTCAAAGCCATAGCGCTCTACAAATGCCCTGGCACTGTTATCTGCTGGTTTACCAGCGCCTTTATGCAGCGTCATGCCATATTGTTCTTCCATCTTGTCCCATTCCACAAGAAAAGCATAGCGGGCAATGATGCTTGCGGCACCAACAGAAAGATAATGGTCTTCAGCCTTTGTCTCAAAATGCAGGTTGCGGATGACTTCTTTTTCCCCTTTGAGATAGCGGTAATAAGAAGCTTCTGGGGTAAACTGGTCAACCATGCAGAAAGAAGGCAGACCATATTTATGTGCCAGGTTGATATATGCCTGGTTATGCATCTTTGCCTTGATGGCATTGATGTTGTTTGTCTCATGTACTTTGTTATATTTCTCCGGAGAAAGGATGAGGATGGTGTGGGGAAGAAGGCGGATGAGGGAAGGGGCAATTTTGCGGATATCCGCATCGCTCAGTGCCTTGGAGTCCCTTGTATTGAGTTCTTTAGCTTTTTCGATTGTGTGTTCATCAATGATGGCAGCTGCTACAACAACCGGGCCAAAATAGTCACCGGTACCCACTTCATCACTGCCTGCTTCGGGAATATTGTTTTCCTGCTGCATAAATGGGGAAGCATAAATACCTGCATCCTTTCCCTGGAATACCGTCTTGCCGGACGCATAACAGGTGATGGTGCAGTTTTCCACTTTGAGCTGCCATTTGGCATACGGAGGTGTTTTGGATTCATTTTCCTTATATGTTGTATAGAACATTGTTTCCTGCTCATTCGTCAGTTTTAATGTAATCGTATTTTGTGTCATGCGTCTATTTTAGCAAATTGGACAGTTTACGGTATAATGAAATGCAATGAACGGAGGTTATACGGATATGACGATATCTGAAAGTTTTTTTCCACTTATCAGCATTATTCTGCTGGGGTTTTATATTCTGATGTTTTTCCTTGGTTACCGCAAGGGCATTGTACGTGCCCTCATCGACCTTGTGGGAACCATTGCAGCGGTATGGCTGGCCTGGACAATCGCCCCGGTATTCAGCGATTTTGCACATCTCTGGCCACGGGAATGGACACCGATGCAGGATACGGCAATGGCTGGTGCTGTCTACCAGTTTGCCAATGAAGTATTCCTGTTTCTGCTCGTGTTCATCCTTTTGAAGGTGGTTATTGCCCTGCTTGAATATATTGCAAGGGGTATTCAGGAAATTCCCGGCATTCATATGCTTTCAGGCATTCTTGGTGGTGTGTTCCAGCTTGTTGTGGCAGTTGTATGGACACTCATCCTGACGGTTTTCCTGTCACTTCCGATCTTTACCAATGGCAATGATGCCATCGACCACTCATTGTTAGGTACAGTGCGCGATATTTCTTCTGCTGTTTCGGATGAATATATAGCCCCATTCCTTGATAGTGAGGCATTTGGTGAACTGTTTGAAAATGCCGGGGAACTGCAGGATGATTCCCGTGAAGCAATCCGTGGGTGGCTCGAAGACCATGGCTATGACACAGAACATATCGATGAGGCTGCACCTCTTCCTACAGTTGAGGCGGTGGGTTGAGTATGGCACTTGAAAACAGTCTGGAACTCGATGTCATCCGGGAACAGATAAAGCAGTATTGTGCATTTTCCCTGGGGGAAAGGATGATCGCCAATACAAAAGTCAGTTATGACCCGCTTGTCATCCGTCTTGAAAATGCGCGCATCAGGGAAGCGCTTGCCTGTGTGATTCATTATGACACCATCCTATTTGGTGGTATTTCTGACATTTCTTCACTTCTATTGGAAGCAAAGAAAGGCAGGGTGCTCACCGAACAGGAACTGCTTTCGGAAATGCGGTTTATTGAAGGCGTAAAAGGTGTGCTTTCCTATTGGCACAGTCTTACTGATCTTACCCTTGATACATTGAAAGATCTCTTTTCTTCCCTTTCTGAACATGACCATGTATTGCATAAGCTTTCTGCCTGCATCAATGAATATGGGGAAGTAAAGGATAATGCGTCTTCTGCATTGCGTTCAATCCGCATAGAGATGCGCCGCATTGAACATGAAATCAATGAAGCTGCCAGAAAATTTGTGGCTGCGAATGCCGGATCGGTCGTGGATTCCATTGTCACAACCCGTGGTGGCAGGGCAGTGGTGCTCGTCAAGGCAGCGGAAAAGAATGCCTTTGGCGGTATTGTCTATGGCGATAGTGGCAGCGGACAGGCAAGTTATGTCGAACCTGCTTCTTTTGTGCCTCTCAACAACCGTAAAGAAAACCTGTTTCATGAAGAAAGAGAAGAAATTCATAAGATTCTTGAAGACTGTTCCGCAGCGGTTGGACAGGTGGCAGATGAAGAACTGGCAAATCTTGAAACACTTGCAATCCTGGATGCTTTGTTTGCCAAAGCCTCCTGGGGCAAGGCACATGATGGCGTGGTGGCAGAGCTCAGTGAAGATATGAGTCTTTCTATCACCAAAGCCCGCCATCCTCTGATTGATCCAAAGGTGGTTGTCGCTAACGATTACCGCATTGTTTCTCCGAAAAGGTTATTGTTAATAACCGGTCCGAATACCGGTGGCAAAACCGTATCGATGAAAGTCATCGGTCTTTTTGTCCTCATGACATATTGCGGTATGCCCGTCACATGTGAAGAAGCCCACATCCCGTTCTTTGACCGCGTATTTGCGGATATCGGAGATGAGCAGAGCGTTGTCGCTTCTCTGTCAAACTTTTCTTCGCATATGGTCAAACAGGCGGAGATATGCCGTGAAGCAGACAGCCAGTCACTTGTGCTTCTCGATGAAGTTGGTTCTGGTACGGATCCACAGGAAGGTGAATCTCTGGCGATTGCCATTCTCAATGACCTGCGGGAAAAGAAATGCATGACTGTCGCAACAACCCACTACAACCGTTTGAAAGCCTATGGTAAACGGCATAGTGATATTCTGCTTGCCAGCGTGCAATTCGACCATGAAAAGCTTTCACCTACCTACCGGTATATGGAAGGTCTTACCGGACAGTCCAATGCCTTTGAGATCGCGGAGAAGTATGGTCTTCCACGTGGAATAGTCAAATATGCGCGCTTTCTGAAGTCTCAGGCCAAGACACAGGAAGATGAACTGATTGAAAAGCTGGAGAAACAGCTCAATGATGCAGTGCTGCGTGAAAAGAAGCTGGAAGAGCTCATCGAAGAAAACAAGGCTTTAAAGAAGAAGCTGGAAACAGAAGAAAAGCGGCTTGCGCATGATAAAGATGTCATCCGTGCCAAAGCTGAAGAAGAAGCAGCTGCTTATGTTGAAGAGACAAAGGGAAAAGCCGATGCGATATTGAAAGAATTGCGCCAGCAATCCACAAAATATCATGAAGCTCTTTTCTACCGGAAAAACCTCAATGCCCTGGAAGCAAAGAAACAGGAAGAGGAGGTAGTTGCTGGTGCCGAGTATCATCTTCATGATGCGGTGGAACTGCGCTCCAGTGGTCAGGTATGTGAAATCATCCGCATGGAGAAAAAGGATATTACGGTTTTGCTCAATGGCAGGGAGGTGAAGGTAAAGAAGAACCAGATCCGCCCAAGTACCCACATCATTCCAAAACATGTGGAGACTTCTACCATTTCCATGCCCCGCTTGAACATCTTTTCTTCGATGTCAACAGAGGTCAACCTTATCGGCCTGCATGTGGATGAAGCTCTTGAAAAACTCGATGCCTACCTCGATGAAGTCAAGGTACATGGACTCAAGTCCTGCCGCATCATCCATGGGGATGGGTCTGGCGCTTTGCGCAAAGCTGTCCATAAGCGTCTTGCGATGGATCGTGCGGTGAAAGAATTCCGTCTTGGTGCTCCATCAGAAGGAGGAACCGGGGCGACTGTAGTAACGATGAAGTAACATGAACAAAGAATATATGAAAGCCAAACTTGTAAATATTCCTCATTCACCTGGTTCTTACCAGATGAAAAACAAACAGGGGGAAATTATCTATGTTGGCAAGGCAAAGGATCTCCATAACCGGGTGAACCAGTATTTTACCGGTGCGCATGATTTCAAGACGACAAAACTCGTTTCTGAGATTGAGGATTTTGATTTCATTGTGACAAGCAATGAAAAAGAATCTCTTGTATTGGAAATCAATCTGATCAAGAAATACCGGCCAAAGTACAACATCCAGTTCATGGATGATTCGACATATCCTTACATCAAACTGACAAATGAAGACTACCCAAGGCTGCTTGTGGCAAGGGATATGAAAAAAGACCGCAAAGCGAGGTACTTTGGGCCTTTTCCCGATGTCCATGCGGCACGTATGACCCAGAAGCTGCTGCAGTCGATTTATCCATTCCGCAGGTGTACCCACCTTGGTGACAAGGTATGTCTGTATTACCACATGGGACAGTGCCTTGGACCATGCCAGTATCCGGTGGATAAAGAAGTGTATCGTACGATGAGCGATGAGATTGTCCGCTTCATGAATGGTGATGCGGATAAGATATTGAAATCCCTGAAGGAGAAGATGCTTGAAGCCAGTGAAAACCTGGAATTTGAAAAAGCAGCTGCTTTTAAGGAAATGATTGACAGTGTGACAACTGTCACAAAAGACCAGCAGCTCATCGAAAATGACACAAAGGGCAACCTCGATGCCTTTTCCTGGTATGCGGACAAAGGTTATATTGCCATTGCCGGCTTCCTTGTCAGACGCGGTACGGTCCTCAACAAGGAATTCCGCCTGCAGCCATTATATGGCGATGCAAAGGATGAGTTTGTTTCCTTCCTTGTGCAATACTACCATGATCATCCTTCCGCAAGGATAATTGCGGTACCGATGGATCTGGAGGAAGAAGAAGCGGAAGAGTTATCAGAAATTATTCAGGCCAATGTTGTGCGTGCCCAGAAGGGGTACAGGCGAAAGCTCATCACCATGTGCACGGATAATGCCCATAAGCAGCTTGATCTCAAATTCCAGACAGTGGAGAAACAGGATACGGAAAGAGAAGCGGCTGTACAGGAATTGAACCGCATTGCCGGTTGTAAGATGAACAGGGTGGAGTTATTTGATAACTCGCATACAGCTGGTCAGTTTACGGTCGCGTCTTGTGTGGTTTATGAAGATGGTGAGCCGGACAGAAAGTCATACCGCCTCTATCGTCTCCATACAGCCAACAGCGATGTGGATTCGATGAAGGAAGTCATTTACAGAAGGTATTTCCGTCTTGTGAAGAATGCTGAAAGACTGCCGGATGGCATACTTGTGGATGGTGGTCTCACCCAGATCAATGCCGCTAAGGAAATCCTCGATGCCCTCGATCTTTCAGACAAAATAAGATTGATGGGCCTTGTCAAAGATGACCGCCATAATACAAGTGCCCTGATGGATACAGATGGCACAACGATTGATATCGAAAAGGATTCTTCCCTGTTCTTTCTGTTAACGCGTATGCAGGATGAAGTGCACAGGGTTGCCATTACCTACCACCGCAAGCTGCGTGCCAAGGCACAGACAAGATCAATCCTCGATGAAATTGAAGGCATTGGTCCAAAGCGCAAGCGGTTATTGTTACAGAAGTTTGGAACATTTGGTGCTTTAAAGGAAGCGGATGTTTCTGCCATTGCCCAATATGTGCCAATGGATGTGGCACAGCGCGTCTATGATGCATTGCATGAAGAAAAATGAAACCCGGGGATTGCCCGGGTTTTAGTCTTCGTGGTGTCTTGTGAATGTCTTTTCAGCAATATGCTGCATCATGTGGATGGCAGTGCGGATTGCCATTGCCACAGAAATCGTCTTGAAGATTGTGGCAGCTTTGTGGATTGGCTTTTTCACCGCATCCTGGAAGGCTGCATTCTTTTCATGTAGTGCAGCACGGTTGGATTGCAGGGCGGTGACAGTTTTGTTTGTTGTGCTGATCGTTCTTGCAAGTGTATAGAGGCGTGACATCGTGATGGCGATAAAGAGAACCGTTATGATTGCGGTTATGCCAAGTATCCACATGCCTGCTGTATGTACTGTAAAATCCATAGTTTTTCTCCGCTTTAATCTTACCCCGAATTGCTTTTGTTGCAAAGTGGACAATTGCAAGTGTCCATTTATTCCGCTATCATTGTATTGAACATGAAGAGAGTTGTATTAATCAGTGACAATCATTCCCTGAAGGCACCGCTTGAATTTGTCAGGGAGAAATATTCGGATTATGACTATTTCCTGCATTGTGGGGATAGCGAACTGCCAAAATATATGCTTGGCGGATTTGCGGCAGTTTGTGGAAACAATGACAGGTATGGTGAGTTTCCGCAGAACCTTGTCATCTCCATCGGTGAACACCAGGTATATGTGACCCATGGGCACCGTGATTTCTTCATGGGTAAATTGGAAATGCTTGCTTCTCGTGCAAAGGCAAAGGGATGTGACATTGCCTGCTTTGGTCATACCCATGTGCCATTTGACGGCACGATTGATGGTGTCCGTCTGCTGAACCCGGGTTCGGCATGGCATAACCGCGATGGCAGTCCGGCAAGTTATATGTTATTGACGTTTGATGGGGGCAGAGTAGATGCACAGCTCATGCGGATTCCCAAAAATGGATTTTTTTAAAATTGGGTATTGCCATTTGTTTAAGTCTTTGGTAATATTCTCGTGCTGTCCTCGTAGCTCAGCTGGATAGAGCTCACGCCTTCTAAGCGTGTGGTCAAGAGTTCGAATCTCTTCGAGGACGCCATAACGCACTCTGTGAATACAGGGTGCTTATTTTGTTTTGCTGTGGTAAAGTATCGGATATGGAAAATTATTACAAGGAAATTCTCGATGAAATCGTTGGCTTATTGGAAAAAGGAGAAGCGGAAGAAGCTTCGTTTCTTCTGAAGAAGGAACTCAATATGCCTTATATTCCCATGGATGTGGAAGAAAAGCTGAAACAGTATGAAAAGGAAGTGCGCTACCAGCTTTCTATGCGTCATGAAAGGGGAGAGCGTTCTTTTGGTGAGCTCTTGCATATGTTAAAGGGAAAGCCACAGTCACAGCTGGCTGCTTCAGCTGAACTTTCACAAAGAAACCTGCGCGGCTGTATTGATGAAATTGCGGACTGGCTTGCCAAAGATCCGCAGCCTGAGGCGGCAGCGCTGATGATTGAATCACTTGCCATGCAGGACATTGATGAAGAGTTTGTCTTTGTGAAAAATGGTGTGGAATATACATTCTGTTCAGCGGATATCATCCCGGTCGCAAAACAGCCGGTGTATCTCAAAGCTTCTGCACTATTAAAAGCGTGGTTTGTGCATCATCCGGATTATACGGAGATGTCACATACGCTGCTTGTGCATGAGCTGTATATGTTTCTGCCATTGGTGTATGAGGAAGAGGAAGCGCTGGATGTGGCAAAGATGATTGCCATGCAGTTATGCGATCTCATGGAGGATGACAGGACAAAAGCAGAACTTGAAGAATTATTGCAGAATGGCCAAAAGAATTAGCACTCAGATATTGACTCTGCTAATTCTCTGATGTAATATTCTGGCAGGCACACAAGATGAGTGCTAACTCCTCTTGCAAAAGTGCCTGTGAATAAACCATGTGGAGATAAAATAATAGCCCAAATGGTTGTTCTTTGCTATAATGAGCAGGCAATTTGAAAAGAAGGAGTAACAGATTATGTCAGAATGGACACTGAAAGAAAAATCCATGGGTGACCTGGTTGTCACTGTTGATGGTGAAAAATGGACTAAGGCTGTAAATAAGGCATTCAATAAGATTGCAAAGAATGTCACAATTGATGGCTTCCGTAAGGGATGCGCACCTAAGCAGCTGCTTGAAAAGAGAGTAAGAGCAGAAGAGCGTTATCTGCAGGCGATTGATGACAATGCCAATACATGGATGCGCGAAGCAATGGATGAGAAGAACCTTGTTCCGATTTCCCGTCCAGAACTCGATATCCGTACAATGGATGGCGATCATGCTGAGCTCGTCTTCACATTTGCTGTCTATCCGGAAGTCAATGTGAAGGATTACAAGGGCCTTCCTTATGAAGTGAAGTTTGAAGAAGTGACAGACGAAGATGTCAATAAGGAAATTGACACCATGCGTGAAAGATATGCAGATGAAGAAACAGTTGATGGTGCTGCCGAAGAAGGCAACATCGTCAACATCGACTATGAAGGTTTCAAGGATGGTGTCGCATTTGATGGCGGCAAGGCTGAAGGCTATAACCTCACCCTTGGTTCCCATTCCTTCATTCCTGGCTTCGAAGATCAGCTGATCGGTGCAAAGGCAGGAGAAGAAAAGGAACTCAACCTCACATTCCCTGAAGAGTACCATGCAGAGGATCTTGCTGGTAAGGATGTTGTCTTCAAGGTCAAGGTCAACGAAGTCAGAAAGAAGGTACTTCCTGAAGTTGATGATGACTTTGTGAGCGATGTCAGTATCAAGGATGTTGAAACAGTTGATGATCTCAAGAAGTTCCTGCATGACCGTATTGAGAATTCCCGCCGTCAGGAAGCTGAAAATGCTGCGGACAATGCTCTCATGAGCAAGCTGACAGAATGTGTTGAAGCGGACATTCCGGATGTTATGGTCGATGATGAAGTCATGGGTCAGATCCAGCAGCTGCAGAACCAGCTTTCCCAGTACAACATGAGCCTGACAAGCTATCTGCAGATGATGGGCAAGAAGCCAGAAGATCTCAAGGAAGATCTGAGAGCTGATGCACTGAACAACATCAAGGCAAGAATGGCTCTGAGCAAGATTGCGGAACTTGAAAACATCGAAGTCACAGATGAAGATGTGGAAAAGGAATTCAACAACCTTGCTGAGCAGTATGGCATGAAGGTTGAAGATGTCAAGAATGCCGTCAGCGCTGATATGCTGAAGATGGATGTCCGTAACTCCAAGGCTTACGACTTCGTCAAGGAAAACGCTGCGAAGTAAACAGGATTAACACGAATACCATAAGGCGCTTCACAGGCGCCTTATTTTAGACAAAGAAATCACTTTGAGAAGGAGGTGTTTCGATGAGTGAAAAGAAAGCTACAGGCGTAACCGTAACATTACCAGCTGTTTGCACCCGTGGAATTATCGTCTTCCCGGGACAGGATGTGATGATTGAAGTGGGTCGTCCAATTTCGATTAATGCGGTCAATGAAGCTTCCACAAACTATGGCAATATGGTATGGCTTGTCTGCCAGAAAGATATTATGGAAGAGGAGCCGAGGGTAGAAAATCTCTACCGTACTGGTACCCTTGCCAAAATCAAGATCGTACGCCGCAAGGAAGGTTTCATGCGGGTAACATTTACCGGCATGAAGCGGGCACGTCTTGTCAATGTGACAACAAGTGACAAGATGATGATGGCGGAAGTGGAACCGCTCGATGAAATTGAAGGAGATTCCCTGGAAGAAATGGGCCTTGTCAAGCGCATCATGCGTGAGTTTGAAAAGGTCTCCAACCTTTCCAGTGCCTTCCCACAGGACATCATTTCCCAGCTTTCTAACGGGGTCAGTGCAATTACCCTGACAGATCAGTTTGGCCAGTATTTCATGCTTGATCAGGACACAAGACAGAAGCTCCTCGATACGGTCAATGTCAATGAGCGTCTGTATATGATCATTGAAGAGCTTGAGAAACAGCGTCAGCTCAACCGCATTGAAGCGGCGATCAACGATAAGGTCAAAGAGCGCATCGATGATGGTCAGAAAGAATATTATCTGCGCGAGAAACTCAAGGCGATCAAAGAAGAACTCGGTGATGTGCCAGGGGTTGCGGATGATACAAATGATCTGCGCGAAATGATCAAAAACAATCCATATCCGGAACATGTCAAAGAGAAGGCTCTGGAAGAGCTCAAAAGATATGAAATGCTGCCACCAGGCAGTGGTGAAGCTTCTGTTGAGCGCAACTACCTCGACTGGCTTTTGAAAGTACCGTGGTACCAGGAAACAGAAGATAACGAAGATCTCAAGGCGGTAAAAGCCGTTCTTGATGAAGACCACTATGGTCTTGAAAAGGTCAAGGACAGGGTTATGGAATACCTTGCTGTCAAGCAGATGACAGGTTCATTGAACAGCCCGATTCTCTGCCTTGTCGGTCCCCCTGGTGTTGGTAAGACATCTCTTGCAAGATCTATCGCAAGATCTCTTGACAGAAAGTTTGTCAAGATGTCCCTCGGTGGTGTCAAGGATGAAGCGGAGATCAGAGGTCACCGTAGAACATATCTTGGTTCATTGCCAGGCCGTGTCATTCAGGGCATGAAGAAGGCAGGGGTAGTCAATCCGGTCTTCCTCATCGATGAAATTGACAAGATGGGGTCCGATTACAAAGGTGATCCGAGTGATGCACTTCTTGAAGTGCTCGACCCGGAACAGAACAGCCAGTTCTCTGACCACTACCTTGAAGAACCATATGATCTTTCCAAGGTCATGTTTGTGGCGACTGCCAACTACCTGGAAAACATTCCGGCACCGTTACGCGACAGACTGGAAATCATTGAACTGCCTTCCTATACAGAAATTGACAAGGTACATATTGCTAATGAACATCTGATTGAAAAGCAGATGAATCTCAATGGTCTCAAGGCTGGACAGTTCAAGCTCAAGGACAATGAGATTCTCTATCTCATCCGCCATTACACCCGTGAAGCAGGTGTCAGACAGCTGGAGAGAGTGATTGCTTCACTCTGCCGTAAGACGGTTCTTGCTATTCTCAATGATGGCAAGAAGAGTGTCACCATCACAAAGAAGCTCATCAACCAGTGGCTTGGCAAGGAAATGTTTGAATATGGCACAAAGGAAAAGAAGGACCAGATCGGTGTTGTTACGGGTCTTGCCTATACTTCCTTTGGTGGAGATGTTCTTTCCGTCGAAGTCAATTACTTTGAAGGCAAGGGACGTCTTGTGATGACGGGTAAGCTTGGTGATGTGATGAAGGAAAGTGCAGAAATTGCCCTTGACTACATCAAGGCACATGCAAAGGAATTGAAGATCGATCCAAAGTTCTTCGATACCCACGATATTCATATCCATGTACCAGAAGGTGCCGTACCAAAGGATGGCCCAAGTGCCGGTGTGACAATGACAACAGCGATTGTCAGTGCATTGTCTTCTCATCCTGTTCATTCTGATCTTGCTATGACGGGTGAAGTGACATTGCGTGGCAATGTGCTTCCGATTGGCGGACTTCGTGAAAAGAGCCTTGCAGCAAACCGTGTAGGTATCCGCAAAATCCTCATCCCGAAGAGCAATCTGCGCGACCTGGATGATATTCCAGAAGCAGTAAGGGAAAGCATCACGTTTGTACCGGTAGAAAACATGTCTCAGGTGCTCAAGGAAGCACTTGTACGCTGATATGCAGTACCATGAAGCGAAGTTTCTGATTTCTGGTGTGCAGCCTTCCCAGTGGCCGGAGGGCACACTTCCGGAAATCATCTTTGCGGGCCGTTCCAATGCCGGCAAAAGTTCTCTGATCAACAGTCTGGTCAACCGCAAAAACCTTGCCTATTCTGGCAAGACACCAGGTAAGACAAGGCTGCTGAACTTCTTTGAAATCGATGGCAGGGTGATCTTCACCGATGCGCCAGGTTATGGGTATGCCAAAAACAACCAGGGCAGTGCCCGTGAGTTCAGCCGGATTATCGATCCATACTTCCGCCTGCGCAAACAGCTCAGGGCGATGGTGCTTGTAGCAGATGGAAGAAGGGTGCCAAATGAGGATGATATTGCCATGGTGGATTATGCCAAAGCAAGTCATCTTGCCATCATTGTGGCAATGACAAAGACCGACAAACTGACCCGTTCTGAGCTCGTTCTCAACCGCAGAAAGATTGCGTCAGTTCTTGAACTGCCTGAGCATGTCATCGTTCCATGTTCTTCTCTAAAGAAGACGGGAATGGATGATATCTGGGCAAAAATTGATGAACAAATCGCATAAAACAGGGCAGATCGCAGTAAAATGCGGTCTGCTTTTTGCATATCACGCTTTTTTGTAAAATCTCTATGTGATAGAATTTACAATATATGTACAGTTGTGCATATATCTGGAGGCAGTTTTATGAAAGTACTGATCGCAACCGGTGGTACCGGCGGTCATATATATCCAGCCCTTGCTCTTGCGGAAATTATCCGCAAAGAGAAAAGTGACTGGGAAATTGTGTTCTGGGGTTCCAGCAACCGCATGGAAGCAGAAATGATTCCCGAACACGGTTATCGTTTTTATGGGGCAAAGATGTCCGGTATGACAAGCGGCATCATGGCCAAGATAAAATCGCTTGTTTCCCTTATGGAAGCTGAGCGGTATGCAAAGTCTGTTTTGAAGAAGGAGAAACCGGATATTGTTGTTGCCTTTGGCAATTATATCAGTGTACCGGTTGTGCGTGCAGCAAAGAAGATGGGTATTCATATCATGCTGCATGAACAGAATTCCTATGCCGGCAAGGCGAACAGGTATCTGGCCCGCATGGCAGATGCAATAGCCATCAGCTATGAAAACAACATGGAACAGATGGCGGAAGATAAAGACCGCATGCGTTTGACAGGAAACCCGGAAGCTACCCTTGCCAGTGAAGTGGTCTATGATCCATCTGTTGCAACGTCGTATGGCATTGATCCATCAAAACCATTTGCAGTATGCATGATGGGGTCACTTGGTTCAGAAACCGTTTCAAAGGTGATTGATGAAGCCTGCTCATTGTTTGATGAGAACTATCAGGTTCTGATTGCTGCGGGCAAGGCGAATGATTATACATATACGTATAAGAGTGATGAAAATATACGTATCGTGCCATTTGTGGATGGCAAGCAGATGCTCAAGGGATGTGCGCTAGCCATCGTCAGAGCGGGTGCGACAACCCTTGCCGAACTGACAGCAATTGGAACAGCTGCGGTTGTGATACCGAGCCCCCATGTTGCCAACAATCACCAATATTACAATGCCAAAGCACTTGTGGATGAAGGGGCGGCAGTGATGATTGAAGAAAAAGATCTGACGGCACAAGGGCTTTCTGATACGGTCAACAGTCTGATGAATGATCCTGAAAGACTTGCGATGATGCGTGAAAACGCAAAGAAGACCGGCCGGGCAGATGCGGCATATGCGATGATACAATGGATTGAGGAGTTATGTGCATGAATGAAGTTTTGCAGCAATTGATGGCTTTTGCGCCAGTGGAAACAGACAGATCATTTAAAGACCTGACAACATTGCGGATTGGCGGAAAAGTCAGATATACAGTCTATCCAAAGGATATCATTGCTCTCGATAGTGTGATTGGTATATTGGAAACAAATAACATTCCGTACAAGTTTGTTGGTAAAGGCAGTGACCTGCTCTGTTCGGACAGGGATTATGAAGGTGCTGTCATCAAACTTGACCGCTATTTCAACGATTCCTATGTGGATGGTACCCGGATGGTGGCGGAGGCTGGCTGTTCGATTATTGCTTTATCCATTGAGGCGATGAAAAACGGCTTGTCTGGTCTTGAATTTGCTTCAGGCATTCCTGGTACTTTAGGTGGTGCATTGTTTATGAATGCTGGTGCCTATCGTTCTTCAATGAAGGATATTGTCGAAGAGGTATGTGTATACCATGACCGCAAGGTGGAATGGATATCGGTTGATGAATGTGCATTTTCCTATCGGACAAGTTTCTTCCAGAAACATACGGACTGGATTATCCTTGCGGCAGTGATGAAACTCACCAGGGCGAATCCGGAAGATATCTCAGCTCTGATGGAAAACAGGCGGGAGCGCCGCATGGCTTCCCAGCCACTCGACAAACCAAGCTGTGGTTCGGTGTTCCGCAATCCGGAAAATGAGAATGCCTGGGCATTGATCGATGGTATCGGTTACCGTGGCAGACAAGTTGGTGGTGCCCGCGTTTCTGAAAAGCATTGTAACTTTATTTTGAATGTCGGCAATGCGGATGCGGCAGATTATATGAAGCTTGTTGAAGAAATTCAGGACAAGGTTTTTGAAAAATATGGCATCAGACTTGAAACGGAGATGGAGAAATTCAACTGGTGATGGATAACGAATTTGAGACCGAAAATCTTGAAGAAATCTCTTATGACCATGTGGAGCGGATATTGGATAACCGCCGGCGCAGAATGGATGAAAAGCTGTTCCGCTCGCACCAGAACCGCATCGCCATCAGGGCCGTACTTGTTGCAGTGCTCTGTGTGGTAATTGTCTATTTTGTTTTGCCCATCAGCCATATCCAGGCGATACGCATCACAGGTTCGCATTTTCTCAGCGAACAATATATTCTTGATACCGCCGCAATCAGTGAAAATGACCGCTTCTATCTCACCATTCCTTCTCTTGTGAGAAACAGGCTTGAAAGCAATCCGCTGATCGAAACAGCAGAAGTTACGATGAATGATGACCAGACGGTTTCTATTGCGGTGACAGAAAGCGAAATGATCGGGTACCGCTATATTGATAAGCCGGAAGTGGTATTGAAGGATGGCAGTGTCATTGCCTTAGAGAGTGCATATCTTGATCTTGTTGCGATGATACCGCTCATTACCGGTTTTGAGGATGAACAAAAGCTTGCAAAGCTTGTGTCCGCATTTCAGAACGTTGACCAGGAAGTGATCGAAGATATTGCGGAAATCAGGGAATATCCTTTGTCCTATGATCCCGAGGCAATTCTTGTGCTGATGAGGACAGGGGGCTACTTCATTGGCGGTTATTATACGATGCAGAATATCAACAGCTACAATGAGGTATATGCTTTGCAGGCAGATAAGAGCAAGTGTCTGTTTAGTCTGGAAAGCGAAGGGAAGGTCAGTTCCCAGACCTGTCCATGGAATATCGTTGAAGAGGAATACTGGACGGATGCGTCGGGCAACTATATACTCAATGAAAATGGTGAGAAGGTGGTAAAGCACTATTACAGCGATGCTGCGGGCAATGATGCCCTGGATAGTGCAGGCAACAAGATCGCCATTCCGATCGATGAAAAGGGAAATGAGGTCAGGGATGGAGACTTCCTTGTCCATTATGAAGCAGGCTATTATGCGACGGGTTCCCTTGTCATTCCTGCGGAATCATAAGATTTATCGAAAAATTCATGAAATTGTTGTAATATTAACATGTTAAAGGAGTTAACCCATGACAGTAGAAAAGAAGACGAACTACGGCAGTATCCTGGTATCAGAAGATGCAGTGGCATCTCTGGCCGGTGGTGTTATCACTGAGAGCTATGGTGTAGTCGGCATGGCCAGCAGACAGGTTTTGCGCGATGGCTGGGCTGAACTTCTCAAGAAGGAAAACTATGCCAGAGGCGTTGTCGTCAAAAAGACAGAGAAGGGTCTTGAAGTTGACCTGTATATTATTGTCAGTTTTGGCGTCAAGATTTCTGAAGCGGTAAGAGAAGCACAGAAGAAAGTCAAATATACGTTGGAGAACACATTGTCCGTTCATATTGCATCCGTGAATGTCTTTGTGCAGGGTGTTCGCGTGATTGGTTGACGGAGGTTGATGATGATGGAAATGATCAATGGCAAATTACTGAAAGAAATGCTGGAAAGCGGATGTAACAATCTGAACAACCAGAAGAAGGAAGTCGATGCAAAGAACGTCTTCCCGGTACCGGATGGTGATACCGGTACAAATATGTCCCTGACATTTACAAATGGTATCAACGAAGTCAGAAAGAGCGGCAGTGATGTTTTGTCGGTTGTTGCCAAAACTTTCAGCAGAGGACTTCTCATGGGTGCCCGTGGTAATTCCGGTGTCATCCTTTCCCAGATTTTCCGTGGCTTCTCAAAGGCAGTCAAGGACAAGGACCAGGTGAGTGTTGCGGAATTCTCTGAGGCGATGTTCAAAGGTGCCCAGATGGCTTACAAAGCCGTCATGAGACCGGTTGAAGGAACAATCCTGACCGTCATCCGCGAAGCAAGTGAAATGGCGGATTTCTATGTCAAGGATCACCCGGATGCTACATTGAATGAATATGTGGATATTCTCTGCAAGGAAGCAAAGGATTCCCTTGACAGAACGCCAGATTTGCTGCCGGTGCTCAAAGAAGCACATGTAGTAGACTCCGGTGGCAGTGGTCTTTGCGTTATCTTCGATGGCTTCAGGGCTTATCTTGAAGGTGCACCAATTCAGCCATTGGGTGAAAAGGAAAAGCTTGAAGCGGAAAAGAATGAGAAGGCTTCCGGTTATGCGACAGAATTCATCATGCGCATACCTGCTGGCAACAGAAACTTCTTCCGCAAAGAAGAGTTCTACAATGCCCTTGAAAAGATCGGCAACAACATCACACTTGTTGTCAATGAAGATGTTGTCAAACTGCATATCAATACCATTACACCAGGTCGTGTACTGACACTTGCGGAGCGTTATGGTGAGTTTGAAAAAGTGCAGATTGAAAACTTTAAGGGTGAACTTTCTCCTTCTATCATTGAAGAAGAAGCACCAAAAGAAGAAAAGGAATATGGCATTATTACCGTTGCGGCAGGTGATGGACTGCGCAAGCTGTTCACCGAATACCGTGCTGATGTTGTGGTAAGCGGTGGTCAGACAATGAATCCTTCCACAGAGGATATCTGCAGCGCTATCAGACAGATCAATGCAAAACATATCTATGTATTGCCAAATAACTCCAACATCATCATGGCAGCCAACCAGGCAGCTGCGGTGACAAAAGACAAGGACATCATCGTGCTTGAAACAAAGAGCATTCCGCAGGGTCTCAGCGCATGTATTTCCTTCAATCCGGATGCTGCGGTAGAAGAAAATACCGAAGCGATGAAGGAAGCTGTTGCCAATGTCAAGACAGGTCAGGTCACCTATGCGATCAAGGATACAACATTCAATGATCTTGCTATTCATGCTGGTGATTACATGGGTATCTTTGACAAGGATATCCGCCTGACAAATCCTGACAAGGTCAAGGCAGCATGTGCACTTGTGGATGAGATGTGCGACAGCAATGCGGAGATTGTCACATTGATCCGCGGTGAGGATGCGACAGAAGAAGAATGCCAGAAAGTGGCAGAATATATCACCGCCCACTATGATGTCGATGTAGATGTCGAAGATGGTGGTCAACCGGTATATTGCTTCATCATTGGCGTAGAATAACGATGTGAGAAAGGACAACCGTCCTTTCTTTCTTTTTGCGCACATGGAATATTATGCCGTGTTACGCTTCCTTCATTGACGTTGCCCATGATCTGCTTTATGATGATAACAAGGAGAATGTATGGTTCATTTTTCGTGCAACGCATTTACACGTCAGACTTGTCATGCCACTTTTGTGGTAGTTTTATTGCCATCTGTTTTCTGATGGCTTTTCTTTTGTGAATGGCAGTGGACAAATGGACTATATGACATTTGAAAGGAGAAAATATGAGTTTTCCAAAGCATTTTTTATGGGGTGGTGCAGTAGCTGCAAACCAGCTTGAAGGTGCGTGGCTTGAAGATGGCAAGAAACCCAACATTACCGATGTCATGGTAGGTATCGGTTCCAAAGATCCAGGTCTGAAATGGAATGCAGAGACAAAGAAGTGGGAAATGGCACTGGACCCGGACAAAAAATATCTTTCCCATGAAGGTATTGATTTCTATCATCGTTACAAGGATGACCTGAAGCTGATAGCTGGTATGGGCTATAACTGCTTCCGTACATCTTTTGCCTGGGGCAGAATTTATCCGGATGGTGATGAAACAGAGTCAAATGAAAAGGGTCTTGCTTACTATGAAGACCTCGTCGATACGATGAAGGAACTCGGCATGGAGCCGGTCATCACCCTCAGCCATTATGAGACACCACTGCATCTTCTGACGGAATATGGTGGATGGTCCAATCCAAAACTGATTGAGTTCTGGAAGAACTATGTTACAACCGTATTCAACCGTTTCAAGGGCAAAGTAAAGTACTGGCTGACATTCAATGAGGTCAACAGTCTGCTGCGCAATCCGCTTGTTGGTGCTGGTATTCTCGATATTGACCCTGCCGATCCGAATGATCCTTGTGGTTCTATCACGGAACAGGACAAGTGGGATGCTTATTACAACATCCTTGTTGCTAATGCTTGGACTGTAAAACTCGGTCATGAAATTGATCCTGACTGCCAGGTTGGCTGCATGCTGACATGTTCTGGTGTTGCTACATATCCGTATAACTGCAACCCTGACAATATTCTTGGTGCCCTTGATGCACAGCGCTTCAATGTCTTCTACTTCGGTGATCCATTCTGCCTTGGCGTCATTCCAGGTTATGTAAAGCGCAGATGGAAGGAACAGAATGTTGCTCCGCGGTTTATGAGTGAAGAAGGTGATAAACTCATCCATGATTATCCGGTTGATTTCTTCTCCTTCAGCTATTACCGCTCTTCCACATATGATACGGACTTCAATATGACCCTTGATACAGGTGGGCTCAAGGGCAGGGATAATCCATTCCTTACCGAATGTTCACCAAAGCCATGGTCATGGCCGGTTGATCCAAAGGGACTCCGCTATACATTGAATGTGCTCTATGACCGTTATCACATTCCGATGTTCATTGTTGAAAATGGTATTGGTCTTGATGAAAATCTCGATGAAAACCATGAAATCAAAGACCCATTCCGTGTGAAGTATCTTGAAGACCACCTTGTACAGGTCAATGAGGCAATTGAAGATGGTGTTGACTGCATGGGTTATCTCTGGTGGGGCCCGATTGACCTTGTTTCTGCTGGAACAGGTGAAATGAAGAAGAGATATGGATTTGTCTATGTTGACCGCTTCAATGATGGTACAGGTACATTGGAAAGAGTGAAGAAGCAGTCCTATGATAGATATAAGGAAATTATTGAATCCAATGGCGAGATTCTTTTGAAGAAGTGAGGTAAAGATGAAACAGTTAGGCATTTCCGTTTATCCGGAACATACAACAAAAGAAAAAACATATGAATATATCCGCAAGGCAGGAAAACTCGGCTTCAAAAGAGTATTTACATGTTTCCTGAGCGTCACAGAAGACAAGGATGAAGTGGTCAAAAACTTCAGTGAGCTCTGCTCTGTATGCCATGAAGCAGGTATGATCATCAGTGCAGATACAAACCCGGAGGTATTTGAACGCCTCGGTGCTACACCATATGATCTCAGCGTATTTAAGGAGATTGGCCTTGATATCATCAGACTGGATGGTCACTTTGGTGAAACAGAAGATATTGCCATCACCCATAATCCATATGGCATCAAGATTGAATACAATGCGTCTGGTACCATTGATATTCCAAATCTTGTCAGATGCGGTGCTGAAGAAGAAAACATGTGCATGTGCTCCAACTTCTTCCCACAGCGCCATACAGGTATGGGCCTTGACAGATACATCGAGCTGACATCTGCTTATAAGAAGACAGGACTTCGCGTAGCAAGCTTTGTGTCCAGCAATGCAAAGAATACATTCGGTCCTTGGCCTGTATTTGATGGTCTTCCAACCATTGAAATGCACAGAGGCCTTCCAATTGATCTGCAGGCAAGACATCTCAATGCGATGAATCTCTGCCAGGATATCCTGATCGGCAACTGCTTTGCGGATGATGAAGAACTTGAAGCTCTTGCCAAGACTGATCTTTCCAAGATCAATGTCAAAGTGGAATTTGAAAAGGATATTACAGATCTTGAAAAGGAAATTGTTCTCTGGGACAAGCACTCTTCCCGTGATGACTGCAATGATCTCATCGTGAGAAGTTCTTCTCCACGTGTTGTCTTCAAGGGCAAGCCAATTCCGGTCAGACAGCGTGCTGACAAGATGGCACATCGTGGTGATGTTGTTATCGTTAATGATAACCTTGAACATTATCGTGGTGAGGTGTGGATTGTTCTCAAGGATATGGAACTTTCCGCCCAGTACAATCTTGTGGGCAGAATCCCAGAGGAAGAACATATTCTTCTTGACTGGATCAAGCCAAGATTCCTGTTTGGTTTTATTGAGAAATAAGTGATTTCTGCGGGTTTCTCACCCGCAGATATTGCATATAGGGGGATGAAGATGAAAAAAAAGATACTTCCTGCTGTATTTGTCCTTGCCCTTGCCGGATGTGGCGGCATGAGTGATGCGGAAAGATTTTCGGCCTATGTACAGGGTTATCTTGATTTGACCTATAAAGATGAAATCAATGATAACTTTCTTGAAATTGCCGGCATCAGCGAAGATGAAGCCCACCAGCAATACCAGGATGGTCTTGATGTAGAGGTGCAGTTTTTCATGGATGGCATTGCGTCCATTGAATATCCGGATGAAGAAATTGAAGCCTCCATCCGTGATATGTATGCGGAAATCTACAGCCATAGTTCCTATACGGTTGGTGCGGCAACACAGCTGGAAAGCGGCAACTATGCAATAGAGGTCAAAGTACAGCCCATTGATATCATGACTAACTTTACACCAGAGGACTTCCAGGCGGTCTTTACACAGGTGTTGTCTGAAAGAGGGGTAACCGATAACTTTGCCTTATATACAATGAGCGAAGAAGAATACCAGGCGGCGGATAAGGAATATGCAAAACGGATTGTGGCCATGATTGAGGAAAAGATTCCTTCGATTGGTTATTCTGAAGAGAAGTCACTGGCCGTACAGATCATGGATGGGGAAGACATGTGGGAACCAAACCAGGATGATTTCTCACAACTGGATTCATGGATCATTGATTACAGCACATTTGGCTATGAATAAGCTTTGTTTCTGCATATTATCGTTGACATGGATATGTGGCAATGGTAATATTATCGGGTGTTAAATGATAGCAGCATGCAGAGTCATGTCCAAGGCGTTATGAACATCGATTGATGCGTCACAAGTAACCGGCTGCGGAAGGTGAAAGGGCTTATGATAACACCCGGCAATGATGATCTGCACCTGTTGTTGTTTCTCGGCCAGTATAAGGAGGAAACAAAACATGGCACGTTACACAGGTCCGGTATGGAAGAAGGCAAGACGCCTCAGCTTCTCTATTCTTGAAACCGGCGAAGAACTCAAAAAGAGAACATATGCGCCTGGACAGCATGGTCCTACAAAGCGCATCAAGCTCAGCAACTATGGTCTGCAGCTTCGCGAAAAGCAGAGAATCCGTAACATGTACGGTCTCAACGAACGTCAGTTCGCTAACCTTTTCCAGAAGGCTTCCCGTATGGGCGGCATGGCAGGTCCTAACTTCCTGATTCTTCTTGAAAGAAGACTTGACAATGTTGTTTACCGCATGGGTTTTGCTAGAACTCGTAAGGCAGCAAGACAGCTCGTCAACCATGGTCATATCGAAGTCAACGGAAAGAAGCTCGACATTCCTTCCGCAATGGTTAACCCTGGTGATGTGATTTCTGTTCGTGAAAATGCAAGAAACATGAAGTGTATTGCTGAAGCACTCGAAAGCAATATCGCTAACCCTGCATTTGTAGAAGTTGATAAGGAAAACAAGAAGGGAACATTTGTTCGCCTTCCGGAAAGATCCGAACTCAACCAGGAAATCAACGAAGCACTCGTTGTCGAATACTACAACAGATAACAGGAAGGATGACCGCACTTCGGTGCGGTTTTCTTTTTCGCCTGATACACGATTGGATGAAAAAACACGTATGTTTTATGTTAAGATAATCAAGTGATGGGAGGAATAACAATGGATCAGATTCTGAACATTATTTCTAATGTGTGGGTAATTCTGGCGATGATAGTTCTTGTTTTCGTTTTAATAGGATGGCTGATTTTTGTTAAAGTAAAGGCACGCGGTTTCCGCAAGGAACTTTCGGAGTTCGAAGAACGCTATAATGAGGTGAAGAATATTCCGTTGCAGTTCAAGATGAACAAGGCGACGACCATTGGCAAAGTTGATGGGGAAACAACAAAGAAAGTACGTGACGCAAGGGAAGTGTTCGATAAATGCGAAGCCAACATTTCCTCGATTGCCCAGATGCTTGCGGATACAGAAGACTATATTGAAGCAGGCAAGCTGCGCAAGGCTGATGCGATCATGGACCAGCTGGATGATCTGATCAATGAGGCAAAGGCAAGTGCGGTCACACTCAATGATATGCTCGATCTCATTCTTGCCAAGGAAACAAGCCAGCGCAAGACGGCAACTTCCTACAAGAACACGTTCCGGGCCCTCAAGAGCGAAGCTGAGGTACATGCCCAGGATCTTGCGTATTGCTGGGATTTCCTGGAAGAGAAGATCAGTTCTACAGAACAGATGTTTTCCACTTTCGAAGAGTGGATGTTCTCTTCTGATTATGACAAGGCAAACAAAGAACTGGAGAATATCAAAGCTTCTCTTGTTGAGATTGATGCCATTGTCGAAAAGATGCCACCACTTCTGCAGGATGCACGTGGCGTGATCCCACGCCTTGCTGAGAATCTGCATAAAGATTATACTCGTGTGCGCAATGAAGGTACTTACCTTGGACATCTGGAAATTGAAAAGAACCTTTCTGCTTTGACAGTTGCTTTAAAGGATGACCTCAAGAGCCTCAAGGCAGGAAAGATGGATGGTATCCGCAAACACCTGGATGCTTATAAGGAACGCATCAACCAGCTCGATGAAGCTGTTCTTGCGGAAGGTGAATCCGGTACTTCACTTGCTGAACTTGCTGAGGAGACAGAAAAGAACTTTGTTTCTGTGGAAGAAAGCCTTGCCTATGTCAAAGAACATTATGCGTCCACATCCGTGAGATTTGGTCTTGAAGGCATGGACGCCGACATTGCCCGCCGGGAAGAGGAACTCAGAAGACTCCAGGCAGAAAAGCCAAGGGTGATGGAAAATGTCAATAACCATACCATTCCGGCTAGTACTGTGCTTGTTTCTTTGAAGGAACTGAGTGATGAAATCAGCTCTATTGCGACTTCCTTGCAGAACATGAAGCAGAAGATTGAAGTTGCCAGCGGTGATGAGGACAGGGCAAAGAAACAGGTTGTCAAACTGCAGATCATCATGAACCAGATCCGGGTAAAGATCAGAAGATACAAGCTGCCGAATATCTCTGCCCAGTATGAAAGTGATATGACAAAGGCGGATGGTTATATTGATACACTCGTCAATGAGATGAAACAGATTCCGCTCAACATCCAGGTTGTCAATAACACCCTGCAGGAAGCACTGGATTTCATTTATCGTCTGTATAATGATGTCAATAATGTTGTTGGTACGGTGGTAATGGTCGAAAATACCATTGTCTTTGGCAACCGTTACCGTTCCACATATGGTGACATTGATTCTGAACTGACCCGTGCAGAACTTGCGTTCCGTAATGGTGAATATACACAGGCACTGACAATGGCGATTGCGACCATTGAGAAGATTCACCCGGGCAACTATGAGAATATGATCAGGGAGAATGCGAAAGGTGCGTAGGATTTATTTTGACAATGCCAGCACCATGGCGGTTCACCCGGATGTATTGAAGACATATGAATCTTTGCTTGAGAAGTATTATGCCAACAGTGAATCGCTGTATGATGAAGGTGTAGAAGTCAGCCGCATGCTCGAAAAAGCCCGGAGTGCAATTGCCGGGCTTTTGGGTGTAAAAGCGGATGAGGTGATTTTCACTTCAGGTTCCAGTGAATCCAACAGCGCAGCCATCAAAGGTGTCACCTTTGCAGCCAATGGAAAAAACCATATTGTGACAACGAATGTGGAACATTCCTCCATCATGAATGCCTGTCATCAGATGGAAGATATCTTTCATAAACAGGTGACATTTGTACCCATTCATGAAGATGGTACGGTTCATGTGGAAGATGTCATCGCTGCCATCAGGGAAGATACGGCACTTGTTTCCATCATGTATGTCAACAACGAAACCGGTGCGATCAATTCGATTGATGAGATTGCTGCATATGTCAAAAAACACACCCATGCATATATGCATGTGGACATGACCCAGGCAGTTGGCAAGGTTGCAATTCACATGGACAATATTGATCTTGCGTCCATCAGTGCCCATAAGCTGGAAGGGCTCAAGGGCAGCGGCATTCTTGTGAAGAAAAGACATGTTCCGTTTGTTCCTCTTATTAATGGTGGCGAACAGGAATTTGGTCTGCGTGGTGGTACGGCAAATGCCCTCAGCGATCTTGTGTTTGCCAAGACATTGCGCATCGCCCTCGACAATGGGAAAAAGTACCACGATTATGTGTATGCATTGAAACAACAGCTTCTCAAGGGACTGAAGACAATTGATGGCATAGAGATCAATAGTCCGGAAGATGGCATTGTGTCCACTGTTAATTTCTCCTATGAACCGATTCCCAGTGAAGTGATGCAGAATGCATTGAACCGGTATGGATTTATGGTTTCAGCCCGCAGTACATGTGATTCGCATTCTGATAATCCAAGTTATGTTCTCAAGGCGATGGGTTTCAGTGAAAGAAGGGCTTCGAGCTGTATCCGCGTCTCTTTGTCTTATCATAATACAAGTGAGGAAATTGACCTCTTTATCAAAGCATTAAAGGAGATCACACAACAATATGGTGAAATATGATACAGTGCTCATCCGGTATGGAGAATTGAGCACAAAGGGAAAAAACCGCAAGGACTTTATCAGACGGCTTGAACGCAACATCCGCAATATGTTCAGCGATTTCAAGGATCTTGAATATCGTCGGACACATGACCGTATTTATATTCATCTTCATGATGAAGATCCTGCTATCATCAAAGAACGTCTGGAAAAGGTATTTGGTATTTCTTCTTTCTCTTTTACAGAGAAGGTGGATCCAACAATTGAAGCCATCCAGAATGCGTGTCTTGAAATAGCGAAGACCACAGAGAAAAAGACATTCAAGATGGTCACAAAGCGTCATGACAAGACATTCCCGATGATTTCAGATGAAATCAACAGGGCTGTAGCCGGGGTAATTCTCAGAAATACGGATCTCAAGGTTGATGTGCATAATCCGGAACTCATGATCCGCGTTGAAGTTCAGCGTGATGGTGCCTATATCACAAGTGACAAGATCAAGGGTGCTGGTGGTTATCCAACAGGCATTAATGGCAAGGCATTACTCATGTTGTCTGGTGGTATTGATTCTCCGGTTGCGGCATATGAAATCATGAAGCGCGGCATTGAGGTAGAAGCAGTGCATTTTGCTTCTCCACCATATACAAGTGAAGCCGCAAAGGGCAAAGTGCTGGAACTTGCAAAACAGGTTTCTGTCTACCAGGGACAGATGAAGGTGCATCTGTTGAACTTTACAGAACTGCAGCTTGCCATCTATAAGACAGCAGGTGACCCTTATGCGGTCACATTGATGCGCAGAATGATGTTCCGCCTTGCGGAAAAGGTGGCGAAGGATAACAAGTGCCTGGTTCTTGCGACGGGTGAAAGCATTGGTCAGGTTGCCAGCCAGACCCTTGAATCGATGGTCTGCATCAATGATGTCGTGCATATGCCGGTCATCAGACCGCTTGTCTGCTATGACAAGGTGGAGATTATTGACCTGGCAAGAAAGATTGGTACGTATGAGACGTCTATTCTTCCTTATGAAGACTGTTGTACGATCTTTGATCCAAAGAATCCGGTCACAAAGCCTTCTATTGAAAAGGCAGAGCATTTTGAATCACAGTTTGACTGGGAAAAGATGCTTGATGATTGCCTGAAGATGGAAGAAACTGTTATTGTTAAGGAAGAAAAAGAGCAGGAAGATTTCCTGTAAGGAGGAGTTATGGCCAAGAGTCAGCTTGCTGAACAGTTATTGTCCATCATTGATGGAAGTCATGAAATGAGCACGAAGGAATTCATGGATGCCGTGAATCCGATTGTTGTGGAAGTGGAACTCGATGAGACGATGAAGACTTCCCGCAAATTGAAAATCTTTGACCTTTTTACACGTATGTCCAACTGCAGTGAGAAGGAAAGAAAGAAGTACGGCAAAAAGATTGCGAGATTGTTGTAAGAAAAGATTGACGGACAATTCTCTTATGGTAAAATACCACTGTTATCAGCCCTCTTGATGAGGTCTGTAACCGCTCAGAAAAGGGTTAAGACAAATGTCCCCTTAATGGCGCGTCTTATGATAAGTGTCAGGAGGTGTAAGAAATGTACGCAGTTATCGAAACAGGCGGAAAGCAGCTGAAGGTCGAAACCGGCATGGCAATCTACGTTGAAAAGCTCGATGTAGAAGCAGGCGAAGAAGTAGTCTTCGACAAGGTATGCATGCTCGGTGGTGACACAACAAAGATCGGCACACCATATGTTGATGGTGCAAAGGTCACCTGCAAGGTTGAAAAGCAGGGCAAGGGCAAGAAGATCAGAATCTTCAAGTATAAGTCCAAGAAGGGTTCTACCCGCCGTCGTCAGGGTCACCGTCAGCCATATACAAAGCTGACTGTTGAAGCAATCGAGGGTTAATCATGATCACAGTCCGTGTCACTGTTGTGGATGACAAAATTTCTTCTCTTACTGTATCTGGTCATGCCGGGTATGATGTGAAGGGTAAGGATCTTGTCTGTGCAGCAGTCAGCGGCATTACATTCGGTCTTCTCAATGCGGCAGATGTATTACTATCTTCTGCTCGTTGCACAGTTCTGGATAACCGGATAGAGATAAGTATCGATGATCCCGATGAGCGCACTGAACTTGTGATGCGCACGGGTCTTATCCAGCTCAAAACTGTAGAAGAATCCGATCCGGTTTTTATCAAAGTAAAAATGGAGGTGTAGAAACCATGAAGTTCACATTAGATATTCAGTTCTTCGCCAGCAAGAAGGGTGTATCTTCCACAAAGAACGGCCGTGATTCTGCCGGCAGACGCCTTGGCGCAAAGAAGGCAGATGGTCAGTTCACAAACGCAGGTTCTATCATTTATCGTCAGAGAGGCACAAGAATCTTCCCTGGCAAGAATGTCATGCGCGGTGGTGATGACACACTGTTTGCGACAGCTTCTGGTATTGTCAGATACGAACGTCTTGGCAAGGATAAGAAACAGGTTTCTGTTTATCCGGAAGAAGCTTAAGTCTGAATGAAAAGATGTGCTCCTGGCAGTGTTGTCAGGAGCTTTTTTAAAGCGGAGGTGAGACAATGAGTGATTTTATTGATCTGATCAGACTCCATGTCAAGGCAGGTGATGGCGGCAGAGGCTGCGTTGCCTGGAGACATGAAAAGTTTTATCCAAATGGCGGACCATTTGGTGGTGATGGTGGCAATGGTGGCGACATTTATTTCAAAGTGGACACCAATGAAACAACACTGACCAAACTCCGTTTTACACGTACCATCAAAGCCGGTAATGGTGCACCTGGCCTCATCAAGAAAATGCATGGCAAGAGCGGTGATGATGTCATTGTCCCGGTTCCACTTGGTACAATGATCCGCAATGCCGCAAATGGTGACCTGTTAGCGGATCTGACGGAGCCAGGACAGAAGGTGCTCATCGCCCATGGTGGCAAGGGAGGTCTTGGCAATTACCATTTTGCGACAGCGCGCAATGATGCCCCTGAATATGCCCAGCCTGGTGAAGTGGGTGAAAGCCTGGATATTCAGCTTGAACTGAGACTCCTTGCGGATTGTGGTGTCATCGGTTTTCCATCCGTTGGCAAGTCCACTTTCCTTTCCGTTGTCACAAATGCCAAACCGGAAATTGCGGCCTACCAGTTTACGACCATCGATCCAAACATCGGTGTGGTAGACCTCGATGATGAAAACAGTTTTGTCATTGCGGATATGCCGGGTCTTATCGAAGGAGCAGGTGATGGCAGAGGCCTTGGTCATGAGTTTTTAAGGCATATCAGAAGATGCCGTGTGCTGATTCATATGGTGGATATGTCTGGTGAACAGGGTGATCCGATTGAGGATTATGAAATCATCAACCGGGAACTAGGCAAATATGATCCCGAGCTTCTCAACAAGCCACAGCTTGTTGTGGCAAGCAAGATGGATGATGAATATGCCGGGGAATATCTGGTGGAATTCAAAGCAAAATATCCTGACCTCCGGGTTTATGAAATCAGTTCTCTGACCCATAGTGGTCTTAAGGAAGTGCTCTATGCGGCAAGTGCCCTTATCAAGGAAGCCAAGGCAGTGGAAGCAGAAAACAAGGAAGTACAGGAAGAGACAGTTGTCTATAAGTACAAGCCAAAGCGTCCGGACTTCTTCATTGTCAAGGAAGCACAGCACAGATGGAAAGTCGTTTCTGAAAAGATCGACCGTATTGCCTCGGAAATGGATCTTGATAACATGGAAGATGCTGAGAAGTTTACAGAAATTGTCAATGAGATGGGACTGGAAAAAGCATTGTATGATGCCGGAGCAAGAACGGGTGATCAGGTGCTTGTCGGCAGTTATATCCTTGGCTATAAGGAGTAATCATGATCGCTTTTATTGCGGGTGTTGTGGCGGATGTCACAAAGGATACCATCGTCATTGATCATGATGGACTTGGGTGGGAAGTGTTCTATCCCCATCCTGAACGTGTCCATACCGGTGACGAGGTACGCGTATTTTCCTATCTTCATATTGTCGAAAATGACATGAAGCTCTATGGCTTTGAAACAGGTGGTGAAAAGCAGTTGTTCATGCGCCTGATTTCGGTCAAGGGACTTGGTCCGAAGACTGCCATGGGTATTCTTGCCAAAGCGGATTATGATCATATCATTGCGGCAATTGAAGGCGATGATGTAAAATTCCTGAAATCCATGCCGGGCATTGGTCCTAAAGCTGCCAGCCAGATTGTGCTCGACCTCAAGGGAAAGCTTGTGGCGGTAGAAGAAGAGAAAAAGAAGAAGGATCTGCCAGAAGCTGTGCAGGATGCTGCAGAAGGGTTGAAGAACTTTGGCTACCGGCAGGCTGAAATCGGCAAAGCAGTCAATAAGATGTTGGAGAAACCAGGTCTTTCTACCCAGGAATACCTGCGGATTGGTTTACGGGCATTGATGAAGAACAGTGCAGGAGGATAATTGGCTATGGAAATGAATGAAATCCTGCGTGCAGAACGCAACCAGAATGAAGAGGAAGAATCGATTCGTCCACAAACCCTGGATGAATATATCGGGCAGGATAATCTCAAGGATAATCTGCGCATTTTCATTCAGGCTGCCCAGCAGCGCAATGAGTCACTTGACCATGTGCTTCTCTATGGTCCACCAGGACTTGGCAAGACAACACTTGCCTATATCCTTGCCAGTGAAATGCATACCCATGCCCGTACGGTTTCCGGACCAGCGGTAGAAAAAGCAGGGGATCTTGCGGCAATTCTGTCGGTCCTTGAACCTGGTGATATCCTGTTCATCGATGAAATTCATCGTCTTCCAAGAACGGTAGAAGAAGTGCTCTATTCAGCCATGGAAGACTTCTACCTCGATGTCATGGTTGGCAAGGATGCAGAAGCGCGTTCATTGCGTCTTGATCTTCCGCCCTTTACCCTTGTTGGGGCTACGACCAGAGCGGGTGATCTTTCCGCACCGCTTCGTGACCGTTTTGGCATTGTGTCCAAACTGGAATATTACACAAATGAGCAGCTTGCCCAGATTGTGACCCGTACCGCCAAAGTGCTTGGTTCGACCATAGATGAAGATGCGGTCATGGAAGTCGCAAGGCGTTCAAGGGGTACGCCCCGTATTGCTAACAGACTGCTGAGGAGAATCCGCGATTTTGCCCAGGTGTTCAATGAAGGCAACATCACAAAGGAAATTGCCAGGGATGCCCTCGACCGGTTACATGTGGACTCCCTTGGATTAGATGAAGTGGATCTTCGCTATCTGCGGGGAATCATCAACCGCTTCAATGGTGGTCCGGTCGGTCTTGAGTCTTTGGCGAATGCCATCAGTGAGGAAGCGACGACCCTTGAGGATGTGTATGAACCATATCTCATCCAGATTGGGTTTATCAACCGTACAAGCAGAGGCCGGGTCGCAACAGAAAAGGCGTATGAACATCTTCATATCGCCCATAGTGATACATTATTCTGATTCTTTTGTGATCCGTCTTTCATGAATGGAATAGTCATGCACAGGCAATGCAGGTTCTTTGCAATATGCCTGTGCATTTTCTTTGGAAAGGACAACTGGCTGCCGGTTATGAATGAGTGCACAATTGCCCGTTGCTTCTTCGGTGAGGATGGCAAAGCGCAATTCTCCTTCTTCTTTACGGTACACACCAGCAAGATACATCGGTTCTTCTCCAAGGGAGAAGTAATACTTCTCTTTGGGCTGTTTTGACCATTCATAATAGCCAGAACATAGCAGTACACATGGCTTGGTGTCCTTGAAGAATAATGATTGTCTGATGGTTTCACAGCGTGCATTGATGACAAGCTTCTTGTTCATATGAAGACCCCAGCGCATGATGCGGGAATGAAAGTGGTCATCATAGATGCCCGCAAAGACATATGCATCCGGAAAGACTTCAAAGAGGCTGATCTTTGCGAATGTCTTTTCAGGCAGTTTTTCCTTTGCGGTATCTATAAACTTTGCAATGATGGGATTATGCCCATCGAAATAGAGATATCTTCCACACATACGTGTATTTTAGCATGGACGATGGTAAAATAACGCCATGGAAAACAGACCGCGTTCAAAACAACTGATCAAAATGGAGAGACAGTATTTTCTGACCATGTTTTTTGTGGCTGTTGTTTTAATGACTGGGATGCTCGTGATTGCAGCAAAGATTATGGAACTGTTTGCATTGCCTGCATATGTAAGACTGCTCATCGCTGTGCTTGTTCTTATCTTTGCCGGCTTATGTACGATATGGATTGCGAGAAGGAATATGCTGCAGTATTTTCTGAACAAATTCCGGGCAGTTGAAAAATAACAGATGTGCGGTATAATCTTTTCAAGGCGATTGATGGAACGAGTACTGTGTACAGAACGCGCTTAGAGAGTCTGCGGTTGGTGCAAGCAGAACCGGGAATACACACGAAGTCATCCAGCAGCCAGACTGCCGAAAGTCACAGTAAGCAGTTTCGTATGGTGCGCGTTAAGCATATTGAGAAGTAAGCAAAGGTGGTACCACGTTTATTCAGCGTCCTTGCATGGGGACGCTTTTATTTTTGAAGGAGGAGAGAAGATGGAAAAGAACCTTGAGACAAAGTATGATCACAAGGCAGTGGAAGAAGGCCGCTATGACAAGTGGTTGAAAGAGGGTTATTTTACAGCAGGAGACAAGTCAAAAGATCCGTTCACCATTGTCATCCCACCACCCAATGTCACCGGTATTCTGCACATTGGTCATGCCTGGGATAACACATTGCAGGACATCATTGCCCGCTATAAGAGAATGTGTGGCTATGACATGCTGTATCTGCCGGGTATGGACCATGCCGGTATTGCCACCCAGGCAAAGGTTGATGAGCGTCTGAAGAATGAAGGCATTTCCCGCTATGACATTGGCCGTGAGAAGTTCCTCGAAAGGGCATGGGAGTGGAAGGAAGAATATGCTTCTACCATCCGCAAGCAGTGGGCAAAACTTGGTAATTCTCTGGATTATACAAGAGAGCGCTTTACGATGGATGAAGGCTTTAACAAGGCTGTCCGCCATGTCTTTGTTTCGTTGTACAATGAAGGGTTAATCTACCGCGGTTACCGTATTATCAACTGGGACCCGGAAGCAAGAACTGCACTTTCCAATATTGAAGTCTATTATCAGGATGATCCTGGCAAGATGTATTACTTCCGTTACAAGGTTGTTGAAAATGAAGAGGAATTCTCTGTAGCGACAACAAGACCGGAAACGATGTTTGGTGATGTGTGCATCGTTGTCAATCCAAACGATGACAGATGGAAGCACCTCATCGGCATGCATACCATCAACCCGGCAAATGGCAAAGAACTGCCAATCATCGGTGATGACTACATCGATATGGACTTTGGTACAGCGATCATGAAGTGTACACCAGCCCATGACCCGAATGACTTTGCTATTGCGGAAAGACATGGTCTTGAAAAGCCAATCTGTATGAACCCGGATGGTACGATGAATGCACTTTGTGGAAAGTATGAAGGCATGGACCGCTATGCAGCACGTGATGCAGTTGTCGCACAGATTGAAGAAGAAGGCAATCTCATCAAGATTGAAGATATCACTCACAATGTCGGTCATTCTGAAAGAACACATTGTGTTGTAGAACCCTATCTTTCTGAGCAGTGGTTTGTCAAAATGAAGCCATTAGCTGAGGATGTTCTGGCACACCAGAACAATCCGGAAGAAAAGATCAACTTCTATCCGGAGCGCTTTGAAAAGACATTTACACAGTGGCTGGAAAACATTGAAGACTGGTGTATTTCCAGACAGCTCTGGTGGGGTCACCGCATTCCGGCCTGGTATAACAAGAATACCGGTGAGATGTATGTCGGGGAAACAGACCCTGTGGATAGTGAAAACTGGGTACAGGATGAAGATGTTCTCGATACATGGTTCTCCAGTGCTCTCTGGCCATTTGCGACACTTGGCTGGCCAGAAGATACAGAGGACTATAAGCGTTACTATCCGACAAGTACGATGGTTACCGGTTATGACATCATCTTCTTCTGGGTTGCCCGCATGGCTTTCCAGGCCCGTCACTTTACCAAGGACAGACCGTTCAAAGATGTATTGATTCATGGTCTTATCCGTGATGAACAGGGCAGAAAGATGTCCAAATCACTTGGTAATGGTATTGACCCGATGAAGGTAATCGATGACTATGGTGTAGATGCGTTGCGTTTCTTCTTGACAACAAACAGTACACCTGGTCAGGATATGCGTTACATCGACAGCAAAGTTGAAGCCGCATGGAACTTCATTAACAAGATCTGGAATGCATCGAGATTTGTGCTTATGAACCTGCCAGAAGGTATGACCATGGATGATGTAGATCTTTCTACTCTTTCTGCAGCAGACGCATGGATTCTCAACAAGCTCAATGAGACCATTGACCATGTGACGGAAAACATGGAGAAGTATGAATTTGCCCTTGTTGGCAATGAACTGTATTCCTTTGTCTGGGATGACTTCTGCAGCTGGTATGTAGAAATGTCCAAAGCTTCTTTGAATTCCGATGATGCTAAGGTCAGAAAGGGTGCTGAGAGCACATTGCTTGTCATGCTGAATGCCATTGTAAGACTGTTGCATCCATTCATGCCGTTTGTGACTGAAGAAATCTACCTCACCATGCCGCATGCATTGGAAAGCATCAACCTTGAAACATGGCCATCAAAGATCGGAGGTGTTGCGACAACAGACATGGAAGGTATGGAAAGACTGATTTCTGTCATCCAGAAGATCCGTGAGGTCAAGGTGACAAATGATCTCAAGCCTTCTGCACCACTCACATGTATGATCAAAGACCTGGATGGCAATGTGGTCAGCAGAAATGAAAACCTTGCGGCAATGCTGCTGCGTATGGCAAAGACAGAATGGAAGGAAACCCTCGATGGTGACCTGACGGTAGAAACTGTCCATGGCGGTACATTGTATATTCCTTCTTCTGAACTTTCTGATCCGGAAGAAGAGATGAAGAAACTGCAGGCAGAAAAGGCAAGACTTGAAGGGGAACTGAAGAGATCTGAGAATATTCTCAACAACAAGGGATTCCTTGCCAAGGCACCTGCTGCCAAAGTTGAAGCAGAAAAGAAGAAGCAGGAAGCATACAGAAGCCAGTACCAGGTCATTCTTGACCGTATTGCAGTATTACAGAAATAAAGAAATGTGGTTTCATGGGGACATGAGACCATTTTTCTTCTCTCTATAGACAATCTTCACAAATAGATGTTAAAACCATGGTATAATTTTCCTAATGATTGATGAAAGGAGCTCAATGATGGGCGAAAAGAAACATCCAATTTTAAAATTTGTAGGAACGACTGCTGCAACTGCTGCAGCCGCATATGCAGGTGTCAGTGCATATGTATTCCGTGAAGTATTCGATCTGCAGAAATCTTCTTTGTATTCCGGCAGGGGTGGAACTGCATTTCTGACTTTTACGGATAGTGAAAAGACAGAGTGGTATCACCACAGCACAATTGATGATGCATGGATTGATTCCTTTGATGGACTTCGACTCCATGCGCTTACTTTGAACAACCATACGGATTCTCATAACTGGGTTGTTCTTGCCTTTGGTCCGGGCAGTTATGACCGCAACCTTCTCGATTATCTCTATGAACTCGATCATGCCGGCTATAATGTGCTGGCAGTAGATTCAAGAGGTTGTGGCAAGAGTGAAGGGCAGTTTACTACCCTTGGCTGGTCAGAGCATTATGACATCATCAGCTGGGTGAATTATCTTGTCAACCAGGATGGTCAGGCAAAGATTGCTTTGTTTGGTATCAGTATCGGGGCAGCCGCTGTTATGAATGCGGTAGGCGATTATATTCCAGGCAATGTTGTCTGTGCTATTGAAGAAGGTGGTTTCTCTGAAATCAGGGAAGTATTGCGCTTTGGTATCAGCCGTGTCATGAAGGTGGATGGCAAATATATTCTGCCAGGATTGAATCTGCTTGTGCGCAACAAGCTGCATTTCTCCATCAATGACATTTCCACAGCAAGACAGCTGAAACAGGCGGGTCTGCCAATGTTGTTTGTACAGGGCATTTATTCTGAATTTGTGCCGGAAAGCATGTTGTTTGATAACTATTATGCCTATGGCGGAGAAAGAGAAATGTTGACACGTGGGGATGCGGAAGAGCATTATTTCGAACGTATTTTTGCATTCCTCGAAAAGCATTTTAACTAGTTAAGAGAGCAGTCAGTATCGGATATCTGACTGCTTTTTTGTTCACTGTGGTGAAAATGGCATATTGTTTCACAAATTGTAAACGTTTACTTTTTTGTTGTTTTCACAATGTCAGTGGCATATAATACAAAAAGAAGACACAGGAGGCTATATGGCTAAAAAGTATGTTTACAAGTTTGAGGAGGGTAACGCAAACATGCGCGAACTCCTCGGTGGCAAGGGCGCAAACCTCGCCGAGATGAGATCACTTGATTTACCCGTACCAGAGGGTTTTACCATCACAACGGAAGCCTGCATGCAGTATTACGCAGATGGCGAAAAGATCAGTGATGCAATTCAGGAAGAAATCGATGCACATGTAGAATGGCTGCAGGAAACAACAGGCAAGAAGCTTGGCAGTACAGAGAATCCACTTCTTGTTTCTGTACGTTCTGGTGCACGTGCTTCCATGCCAGGTATGATGGATACTATCCTCAACCTCGGTATGAACGATGAAGTAGTCAAGGCAGTTGAAGCTGCTTCCAACAACAAGCGTTTCGCGTATGACTCTTACAGAAGATTCATCCAGATGTTCTCTGATGTTGTTATGGGTCTTTCCAAGGCAGAGTTTGAAAAGATCATTGACGAAGTCAAGGAAAAGAAGGGTGTCAAGCTCGATATCGATCTTGATGCGGATGATATGGAAGAGCTCACAAAGCGCTTCAAGGCTTTCTATAAAGAAAATCTCCATGAAGACTTCCCACAGGATGCACGTGTTCAGCTGAATCGTTCCATCATGGCTGTCTTCCGTTCCTGGAATAATGAACGCGCTATTTACTACAGAAAGGTCAATGACATTCCTGACAGCTGGGGTACAGCCGTCAACGTCATGGAAATGGTCTTCGGTAACATGGGTAATGACTGTGGTACAGGTGTTGCCTTCACAAGAAATCCTGCAACAGGTGAAAAGAAACTGTTCGGTGAATTCCTGATGAATGCACAGGGTGAAGACGTCGTTGCTGGTATCCGTACACCATCTCCGATTTCTGAACTCGAAAAGACAATGCCAGAGGCTTATAACGAATTCGTCAGAATTTCTACAAACCTCGAAAAACATTATCATGATATGCAGGACATGGAGTTCACCATTGAACATGGCAAGCTCTTCATGCTGCAGACAAGAAATGGTAAGAGAACTGCTAATGCTGCCCTCAAGGTTGCTGTAGATATGGTCAATGAAGGTCTTGTTACTGTTGACCAGGCACTGCTCATGGTTGAACCAAAGCAGCTTGATGACCTGCTCCATCCTCAGTTTGATGCGGATGACCTCAAGGCAAAGAAGGGCGACATCATCGCTACTGGTCTTGCGGCTGCACCAGGCGCAGGTGCTGGTACTGTCGTATTCACAGCTGAAGAAGCTGAAAAGGCTGCTGCAGAAGGACGCAAGGTTGTTCTTGTCAGACTTGAAACATCTCCTGAAGATATCAAGGGTATGGCTGCTGCCCAGGCTATTGTTACCGTCCGCGGTGGTATGACATCTCATGCGGCTGTCGTTGCCCGTGGTATGGGCGCATGCTGCGTCAGTGGCTGCGGTGACATCAAGGTCGATGAAGAAAACAAGACATTCACAGTCAATGGTGAAACATTCACAGAGAATGATGTCATTTCTGTAGATGGTTCTACAGGTAATGTTTACAGAGGTGAAGTCAAGACTGTTCCGGCTACCATTTCCGGTAACTTCGCTACATTCATGAAGTGGGCTGATGAAAGAAGAACACTCCATGTCAGAACAAATGCGGATACACCAGAAGATGCAAGACGTGCTGTTGAATTCGGTGCTGAAGGCGTAGGTCTTGTCCGTACAGAGCATATGTTCTTCAACAGTGCAGAAAGAATCAAGGCTATCAGAATGCTCTGTGTAGCACAGAATGAAGAACAGAGAAAGACAGCTCTTGATACACTTGAACCATACCAGACAGAAGACTTCGTCGGTATCTTTGAGGCAATGGGTGGAAGATCTGTTACCATCCGTCTTCTCGATCCACCTCTGCATGAATTCCTGCCAAAGACTGAAGCAGAGGCTAAGGACGTAGCAGAAAGCCTTGGCATTACTGTAGAAGATGTTGAAGCAGCAGCTGCTTCCCTCAAGGAATTCAACCCGATGATGGGTCACAGAGGATGCCGTCTTGACGTTACATATCCTGAAATTGGTGTGATGCAGGCACGTGCTATCATCACAGCTGCAATCAAAGTTAACAACGAACATCCTGACTGGAACCTTGTTCCGGAAATCATGATTCCACTTGTTGGTGAACCTAAGGAACTTGAATATGTTGCTAACATTGTCAAGGAAACAGCAGACAAGGTCATTGCGGAAAACAACTCCAAGACAACTTACAAAGTTGGTACAATGATCGAAATTCCTCGTGCTGCCCTCATGGCTGGTGAGATTGCAAAGACTGCTGAATTCTTCAGCTTCGGTACAAACGACCTCACACAGATGACATTCGGCTTCTCGAGAGACGATGCTGGCAAGTTCCTCGATGACTACTACAAGAAGCACATCTATGAGTCTGATCCATTCGCTCATGTTGATCAGGCTGGTGTAGGCAAGCTCATCAAGATGGCTGCTGAAGATGGACGTGCAACACGTAGTGACATTCATCTTGGGGTATGTGGTGAGCATGGTGGTGACCCTGCTTCTATTGAATTCTTCAACAGACTCGGTCTTGACTATGTCAGCTGCTCTCCATATCGTGTTCCGATCGCAAGACTTGCTGCTGCACAGGCTGCTATCCGTCTTGATCAGGAAAAGGGTAAATAAGCTTTACACAATGAGACTTCTGCTTATGCGGAAGTCTTTTTTCTTATCTTGGTTGTTTGCACTTATGTAACCAAATATATATAATATTAGTTACATAAGGAGGCTGCCAATATGAATAACGGGTATACAGAACAAATCCGTCAGCGGATTTTAAATGCTCCAGAGGGAACGGTTTTTGTCAATTCGGATTTTGCTGATATTGCGGACAATAATACGGTCAAGCAGAGTATCAATCGTCTGAATCAGGAAGGAGTTCTTCGTCGCATCATTCGTGGAGTATACGACAAACCGAAATTCAGTTATCTTCTTGAGGAACAACTGGCACCGGATCCTGAAGCTGTTGCCAGAGCTCTCGCAAGATGTTTTCATTGGACGATAGCTCCTTGTGGTGATACTGCTTTGAATATGCTGGGCCTGTCTACGCAGGTAACGGCTGTGTGGTCTTATATCAGCGATGGACCGTATAAATCGTATAAATGGGATAAGACAAAAATTGAATTCAAACACCGGACTAATAAGGAGATTACAGGTCTTTCACCAAAGACAATTCTTGTCATTCAGGCTCTGAAAACTCTTGGAAATGAAAATGTTGATGACAAGACGATAAGTGTACTTTCACGCAGGCTGAATGAAGAGGAAAAGAAATTGCTTTTTGAAGAAGGTACTGAAGCAACACATTGGATTTACGCAGTCATTAAAAAGATTTGTAAAGAGGATTAAGACTATGATTGAAATTGCAAGACTTCCATCTGATGAACGGAAAGAACTGTTTCATAATACTGCATCTAAAATAGGACTTCATGATGCAATTGTTGAAAAGGATTTCTGGGTTTGCCTGATGCTGGATTTTCTATTTCAACATTCTACATGGAAAAATGCAATTTCATTTAAAGGAACAATTTTGTCTTAATTGCATTAGTTCACTTGCATTGAGTTTTACAATGAAGACAGACTTCAAACTGAACTTCATATACTAAACAAATCTTCAGAAGTAGTTTAGAATTGAATTGGTATTATGGCGTATAGTTGGCATATTGTGCTGGAAGTCAATGTTGTTTTTTTAGAAAGTAAATGATGCGTATGAAGAAAAGAATATTGATTGTGGATGATGATGAAGTGATTCAGTCTTCGCTGTACAGGATGCTTTGTGATGAGTATGAAGTGTTAGCGGCAGAAGATGCAGATCAAGCTATTCTTTTAATTGATGAAGGAATTGATCTCTGCCTGTTGGATGTGAATCTGAAAGATGAAGATGGTTTTTCACTGTGTGTAAGGATCAGAGAAATCTCTGATGCTCCCATTATTTTTATCACTGTAAAAGATGATGAGGCTTCACTGGAAAAAGGTATATTGGCAGGAGGAGATGACTATGTGACAAAACCTTTTTCTATTCACGCATTAAAGTTACGGATTCTTGCGCATATCAGGCGGTATTCTTCCCTGAGTAATACAAAACACCGGTATTATGCTAAAAATGACTGGGTTCTGGATACTGTAAATCATGTCTTTTCTTTTCAAAATCAGCCTGTACCTGTCAGTAATGTAGATTTTACAATTATCGAAAAACTTCTTTCAAATGCAGGATGTCTTGTGCTTCGTGAAACTTTGCTCGATGCACTTGCAGATAAAAATGATGCATTTGTTGAAAACAATACGTTGTCAGTATACATCAGTCGCCTGAGAAAAAAGATGATGAAATATAACAGGGATTGTCCAATTGAAACAGTAAGTGGGGTGGGATACAGATGGAAGTGACCAGAAAGTATAACAGGAAGATTTTCCTTCTCGTTTTAGTTGTCTGTCACATCATTTTGTCTGGTGTGCTTTTCTATACATCCGTCAACCAGTATGCATATGACTTTGTTTCCTATACGGGTATAACGAATGCGGACGCAGGTGATGTACATACTTTTCTGCATGAACAAAGTGATACATTTTATGATATTGGACAGGAAAAAATGGTGGAATCCGGTTATGGATATTCTGGCGAAGCACATCTTGCTTCAAGGTTTATAAGAAGAATTGTGCCATTTGTTCTTCTTTTTGCTGCAGTGGATGTTGGAATTTCTTTTGTTGTTTTTGAGAAACATAAACAGGAGAAAAATAAAATTGCAGAACTTGCAAAAGAAGCTGCAGTTCATGCGTATAAAAATCAATTGCTGTTGGAAGATGCTGAAAGTGAAAGGAAGAAGGTTTCCCGGTTTGAAGAAAATTTGTATCACCAGTTGAAAACACCTGTTACAGGATTAAAGCTTTCACTTGAAGAAATGGAAGGAGAAGGTGAGTCAGTTGCTCTCTATCAGGCAAAATGGGAAGTGGATCTGCTTTCCCGTCTGATTGCATTATTGTTAAAAGACCGTCAGATTTCAGAAAACAAGGTGAGGTATCATTATGCGTTACAGGATTTTTCTCTTCTTGTACTGGATGGAATACGTGAAATTGAACCATTATGTCTTGTGAAGCAGAAACTGATAATGCATCATGGAACAGATAAATTGTTTCTTGTGAAGTGTGATGATGTGTGGATAACAGAAGCAATCGTGGTGCTTTTGGAAAATGCCGTTGAATCAGATGCATCTCATATTTCCTGCAATATAGAAAAAGTAAATGGGAAGATTATTTTTTCTTTGTTATCTCATGGTGTGTCAATTGATCAGGAAACTATGAATCATCTGTTTGAACGGTTTTACAGTACAAAGGATAATCATTATGGCATAGGTCTGCATATGGCAAGGCGTATTGTTCTGGATCATCATGGCAGTCTTATCGTAAAAAATAGCAGGGAAGGTGTTTTGTTCAGACTTTCTCTTCCGGCAACGGACAGCAGTATGTATGATGTCACAGATTTGTAAGATTGTATTTGTAGAATGATGACAGGAGGATGAACGTGATGAAAGCCATTCGTTGTGAGAATCTTTGTAAGACATTTGGTTCTGGCAATAATGCTGTCCATGCGGTCAATGGTATTACTGCGCAATTTGAACCTGGCACATTTTACAGTATTATTGGCAGAAGTGGTTCCGGAAAAAGTACATTTCTCTATCTTCTTTCGGGCATTCTGATGCCGGATCAGGGAGAAGTCTATTATGGAAAGTATGCTCTGTCCCAAATGAAGCAGAGACAGCTTGAGCGTTACAGAAGAAGGCATACAGGCTTCATATTTCAAGACTACCGGCTTTTGGAAGAGTTGACAGTGAAAGAAAATATATTGTTACCAGCTGTGCTCGATGGAAAGGATCCGGATATGGAGTGGTGTGATGCAGTGATGGAAAGTCTTTCCATTACAGATATTGCCAACAGGTTTCCGTTTGAATTATCCGGTGGACAACAGCAGCGTACTGCTATTGGCAGGGCAATCATGAATAAGCCATCATGTCTTTTTGCGGATGAACCGACAGGTAATCTGGATAAGAAGACAGGAGAGGCAGTGCTGGATTTCCTGTTGAGAATCAGGGATTTATACAGACCGATGATACTGCTTGTGACACATGATCTTGATATTGCAAGAAGTGCAGATGTGATGTTGCAGATAGAGGATGGAAGACTTGTGAGGAATGGGTATGAAAGCAGGCAGAATTCTTGAGAAGTGCTTCCGTGAAAAGGCATTTGGTATAGCTCTTGCCATTTGTTGTTTTGTCCTTTTCTTTTCCTGTTTTTTAACTGACAGTATGCAGGAAAACAGAAACTATGTCCGCCGTACAATTTATGGTTTTCATAATGGCGTGGCATTTGATATCACCCCAACGGCTGAAGAACGCTTTAAAGACCATCTTTCTATTCAATCCTATGGGATAATGAACATTGGTGGAACAGTTCTTTCGAATGATGGAACGACTGCATATGGCTATATAGGATCAGTGGATAATTCGTTCAAACAACTGGAACAGTTACAATTCAAAGAAGGTAACTATCCACAAAATGATACTGAAATTGCCATGGAATTTGCGCTGATGGATCTTTTGCATGTTCCATATCAGATTGGTTCACCTGTAACACTTACCATTCTGCATGAAGATGGAACAAGTGAAACGAAGGAATATGTACTTTGCGGGATTTTGGATAGTTATACCACAAACTGGAAGAGTAATGGCTATCCGCTGTGCGGAGCTTTTACATACAATTCTTCTCTGGTTGAACAGACACATCTGTTTTTCATTGGCGATTATCCGGATTCAAATGCAATGGAAGAGCTGAGCAATCTGTTGGATACAAAAGATAGTGATGTTCTCTTCAATGACTATGCATATCTGGAGCAGGAAGGATTTTCGCTGGAAAATATGGCAGAGGATGGTGGATTAATCATTGGAATGATTGCTTTTTCCATCTTGTTTCTTGTCTTTGTGGAAATTACCAGCTATCACAAGGCACAATACAGAATGCGGGTATTGAGGGCACTTGGCATGGACAGGAAGTCATTGCGTTCCCTGCAATACAAAGAAACATTGAAGCAATGGTTTTTCATCACTGTGTGTTCTATTGTCATTTCTACAATCATTTCCCTGGTACTGCTTTTCTTCTTTGATCATCTCTTGAAGTTCAGGTTAACACCTTTACCATATCTCCTTTCTATTGTTGTTCCATTGCCTGTTGTTCTCCTTGCAAAGACAATCCAGCTTTCCATTTTGTTCAGAATAGGCATTATTGATGACCAGCAGAAAACAATGCCGCAACAAAAAATACGAGAGAGAAAGTCTTGTGATGTATTTGATCAGAAGGCTTTGTTACACATTGTCCATAAGAGAAACAGAAAAACCAATATTGTACAATGGTGTACAGTTGTTGTATCTTCAGTGAGTTTGTTTTTCTGCTTATATTCGATTGGCTTTGATGTGAAGTATTATCGAAGTCAGGTATCCGAAATACCTGCCGATTATGGCTGGTATAGCGGTTCTCCGTTTCCAGGACTTGGTAAAGAAGAAATCAAAGAAATTGAAGAATGCTGGGGAATTGAAGAAGTATTGTATTGTTCAGAACTGAATGCATTTCTTCGCTATGATGGATTTGAAAATAGTACATATGCGTTAGCATATAACTATCAGACATATAATCCAAATGGGATTGACATCCAAGTGATTTCTCTTCCGGAAGATTCTCCAATTTATGATGATTTTTCACAATATATTCAGGACCCTTCCGCATTCAAAGAAGGAAAGATTGTGCTTTGCCATCTGTCTGCCTTTACGAGCAATTATCTGGAAGATGGAACTCCATCACTATTTTTTCCTGGTGAAGATAGTCTGAAAACCATAAATCAGGATACAATATATTATCCTGATGTTCAGGATGGCAGTGAAGTGGAATTGTACTATGATGAAAAGACTTTTGAAACAACAGTTCAACTGATTCCCGAAGTAAAAAATAATTCGAAATATTCAGTCTTGAATGAGGGTTTGTCTTTCAAAAGTGTGATTCTTGTGTCTGAAGATTTCTATAACAGAATTCTTGATAAAGAAAATTCTTTGTATAATATGGTAATTGCTTATGGAAACGATGCTATGTCGTATGAAACAACCGACAAAATCATGTCTGCTATCACCACCAATCAGACAATTCACTTTGAAAATGTCAGATTGAATAAGGAAACGAAATGGAAACAGATGATGAATCATTGCACAATACTGGGGGTGATAGCTGTACTGGTATGCATTTCTGCAACTGTGATTATTTACCGCAGTAGAATTCTGTTTTTTGAAAAAGAGAGAAACAGAATTACACTGTTGAAAAACCTTGGTACAGACAGGAAGCTTTTAAGGAAGCTGTACCACGCTAATCAAATGTATTTACTCTTTCCTGTTATTTTTGTGATCGGTGCACTATTATTGGTTTCATCTTTTGTCAGCAGATACTATTCGGTTATACGGCTTTCCGATCTGTCAGATTTGATACGGTTGTCTTTAATTGTTGGTTTGCAAAATTTTCCGATTATGTTTCTGTTGGCCGTATATCTTCTATATTGCACTATCCTCTTCATAATTTTCAAAAAAACGATGAAATAACTCTGTTTGTCACTGTTTTGTAAGATGGCTGTGCCACACCAATAAACTGTTACGGCATGTATGGTGATAAAATATGGGCAAGGATGGTACACAGCTATGGAAAGAAACTATACATTGGATGATTTGAAAGCCTTAAGCCCTGATCTTCTGGAAGAACTGTATGAGATTATCGTGACAATGCGCTATACAATTCCCGATAAACAGTCACAGCAGATTGCTGTCTGGACGAATAAAGATGAATGCTGCCCTTATTGTGGTTCTAAAGACTATAAGCGTAATGGTCATCAGAAAAATGGAGCACAGAAATTCATGTGTAAGCACTGTGGCCGTTCTTTTTCGATGGTTACTGATACCACAGCCCTCTATTCACATTTTGATATCCAGAAATGGAATAAATTCATTGAGTGTGAAATAAATGGTCTGCCTTCCAGAAAGACTGCCACCATAGTCGGCATTAATCGTAATACTGCTCTTCTCTGGCGTCACAAGCTCTACGATGCCCTTGGTTATCTTCAGGAAACAAAGCTTAATAATCAGATTCAGATAGATGCCAAGAACATTTCCATCAATTTTAAAGGAAATAAGGATAATAAACCACGTACATCAAAGAAACGTAAGTCTAATCATAATCATTCCAAAAACCGGCATAGCTCCTGCATTATTGGTGCTATAGATGATGAAGATCACCTTGTACTGAAGATAGCTGGTTTTGGAAAAGAAAGAATCGACATGTATCGTTCGGTTCTGAAGAATATTGTAAAAGAAGGTTCACTTATCATCAGTGATGGCATCCAGGGAATTGAAGGTCTGGCTAAAGAAATGGGATGTACAAGTGAGGTCGTCAAATCAGATACCCATCTCAGTATCCATGGTCTTAACATCAATACAATCAACCAGATCCACGCAGAACTTGAAGTAACACTGACAAAGTATCGTGGTATTTCAACACGTCATCTTCAAGGTTATCTCAACATGTTTGTTTTAAGAAAGCATTTAAATTACACCTGTCCGAATCAATTCCAGGTCAGAGAGGCGTGGCTGGCAGCCATGCCCAAAAAGACTGTTATCACAAGACGAAATGAATTCGACATTCAAGAGGCATATAGAGACTATACGGACCCCGAATTCACGCCAAAGCCTGTAGCCCATATCCCAGAACAGTTTAATGGTGTGGCATAGCCGATTTTATACTCTTTTTCTGTACAAGAAACACTTTAGTGGGATTTTGTTACCAAGTTCCAGAATAATATCTTCTTCACCTGCTTTTTCAAAACCTCTGTGTTCATAGAACTGGTAAGTACACTGATCATCGGTAAACAAATAGATTTCTTTTCCCTGTTCTCTTCTTTCCAGTTCTTTCAGCAGAATTGTACCAATACCACGAATCTCCAAATCCGGGTTTGCTGCTAAAAAGCGTATTTCTCCATCAGGAACATGTTTCTTTTTATATTCCCTGAGCATTTACTGATGTGCGATAAAGAAGTAATAGAAGTGTAAAAAATTTTGCCGTTCCTATCCGGCACTTGCGCATTGTGTCGGATAGGTCGGGCGTTAGGCTT
>CASEPS010000005.1:352-62213 GCA_949289855.1 uncultured Erysipelotrichaceae bacterium | reverse complement strand
TTCCCCCATTCTTATTGTTTTCCAATAACTAGTATGTGGGATGATCCTCGAACACGCAAGTTAATGGAGGGCTTTTACATATTGTCTTAAAGGGAAGCCGAAAGCTTCCTGGAAGCTCCGACTTCTATAAGTCGGAGTAGTTCACCTGCACTTCCAATTGAAAGAAGAAGCACACGCCAAAGATCTCACGGAACAGATGTTAAAGACACTTGTTTCTTTGAAAGATAAAAAAGCTGTACGGGTTGTGCTTTCCTGTTCCAGTGCACTGACAACAAGCTTTTTCGCCCAGAAGCTGAATGAAGCTGCAGAAGTGCTGAACATTGACATGTCTTTTAATGCCGTTTCCATCGACCGGATTTACCAGGAAGCACAAAACTATGATGTCATCCTTCTTGCGCCACAGATTGCCTTCCAATATGGAAAGGTCAAGGAAATTCTGAAGGACAAACTCGTTCTGAAAATTCCTGCACCGTGCTTTGGACAATACCAGACAGCACCGCTCATCGACCTTGTGCGCACAGAACTCAAAAAGAAATACGATGAAGCCATTCCAGAGGAAAACCTCACTTATAAAACAAACTTTGACAATCCCTACCGGATTCTTGTTGTCTGTATGATCAACCACGATGGCGCTAACCGCTTCAGCTATCGCATCTATGACCATGGCAGAAAGACACTGGACAAGGAAGTCATCAAACCAACACTTTGTGAACAGGATATCTATGACCTGTTTGATTATGTCTTTGCCCGCCATCACAATATTGATCTGATCGGTATTGCCCTGCCTGGTGTTGCCTACAAAGGCAAGATCAATGAACCAAGCCACGGTTTCTTCCGCACGAATCTCGCGGAAAATATCCGTGAACGCTATGGCAAGCAGCTTGTTTTGTTCAATGATGTCAACGCCTGTGCCCTGGGCTATAGTGCAACCCACGACAATTGCGAAAATATGGTCTTCCACTTCCAGCCTATGGGCTTTCTGATTGGTGGAGCAGGTATTATCATTGATGGCAAAATCCATCTTGGCTGGATGCATACGGCAGGAGAAACCAAGCCAATAGTTCAAATGATGTTCCCGGATACACCGGAGATCATCTATGATCCAGATGCCGCATTGCGCACTGTCACCTGTCAGTGCCTTTCCTACATCGCCACCATCGCCCCGGAAAAGATTGTCATTTACAGCAGCCTCACACCAGACACGGAAGAATTGCGCAAAGAATTAAGCAGACATGTGGATAGTGCATATGTACCAGAACTCATCCATGTCAGACGCATCAAGCGCTACATGATGATCGGCATGATGATCCGTTGTCTTCAGTATCTGAAGGCATATCCCGACAAAATATGAGAATTGTCAAAAGAAACATCAAGAACTTCACCAAAAGTTCAGTCATCCCATAAAGTGTATGAATAACAGTATGCTATGATTATATACGCTGAAATGAGGTGATTATTATCAAAAACGATCAGTCAAAGAAACCGATGATATATTACTTTGCGATCATTATGCTCGTTATGATGCTGTTTAATTTGTTCCTGATGCCAAGATACCAGCAGGCACAGATCATTGAAACAAATTACAGCGAATTCATGCAGGAAACACTGGATGACAATGTCAAAGAAGTAGAAGTACAGTCAAACCAGATTCTGTATACGAAGGACAATGATAACACAGTATATCGCACGGGAAAGATGGATGACCCCGAGCTGACCCAGAGACTCTATGACCATGATGTTGTCTTCACTGAAGACATCCAGGAACAGACTTCCCCGATCATTGCATTCCTGCTCGAATGGATTGTACCGCTTATCTTTGCGGCAATTATCTGGAACTTCCTGTTCAAGAGAATGACGGGTGGAAAGAGTGGCTCTGGTGGCATGATGAGTTTCAATGTCGGAAAGTCCAATGCCCGTGTCTATGTCAAATCCCAGCAGGGCATCCGCTTCAATGATGTTGCGGGTGAAGATGAAGCCAAGGAATCACTCCAGGAAATTGTCACCTACCTGCATGACCCTGGCAAATACAAAGCCATTGGTGCCACAATGCCAAAGGGTGTATTGCTAGTCGGTCCTCCAGGTACTGGTAAGACAATGCTTGCCAAAGCAGTTGCGGGTGAATCCAATGTGCCATTCTTCTCCATCTCCGGTTCTGAATTTGTTGAAATGTTTGTCGGTATGGGTGCTTCCAAAGTACGTGACCTGTTCAAACAGGCAAAGGAAAAAGCGCCATGTATCGTCTTCATCGATGAAATCGATGCCATTGGTGGCAAGCGTAATGCCGGCAATATCAGCGGTGGCAATGATGAACGCGAACAGACTCTCAACCAGTTACTGACCGAAATGGATGGCTTTGAAGGCAACACAGGTGTTGTCATCCTTGCCGCAACAAACCGTCCGGAGTCCCTTGACCCGGCACTATTGAGACCTGGCAGATTCGACAGACGTGTTCCGGTAGAATTACCAGACCTCACCGGTAGAGAAGAAATACTCAAAGTTCATGCCAAGAAGGTCAAGACAGACCCTTCCATCGATTATAACGTCATTGCGAGAATGGCATCTGGTGCATCTGGTGCAGAACTTGCCAACATTGTCAACGAAGCCGCTTTAAGAGCCGTACGTGAAGGACGCAACAGCGTTTCCCAGCGTGATATGGAAGAAAGCATTGAAGTTGTCTTTGCGGGTTACCAGAAGAAAAATGCTATTCTTACACCAAAGGAAAAGCTCACCGTCTCCTACCATGAAGTTGGTCATGCCCTTGTTGCAGCATTGCAGACAAACAGTGCACCTGTGCAGAAGATTACCATCATCCCCCGCACAAATGGTGCCCTTGGTTACACCATGCAGGTAGAAGAAGGAAACCACTACCTCTATACAAAGGAAGAACTCGAAAACAGAATTGCCACACTGACCGGTGGCAGAGCTGCTGAAGAAATTGCCTTCAATACCATTTCAACAGGTGCTTCCAATGATATTGAACAGGCAACCCGCGTAGCAAGAGCGATGATCACCCAGTATGGTATGAGCGATGACTTCGACATGGTAGCGATGGAATCCATCAATAACAAATACCTCGGACAGGACGCAAGTCTTGCCTGCTCTGATGATACAGCAGCCCTCATTGATGAAAAGGTTGTTGAACTCGTCAAAAAACAACATAACAAAGCAAAACAGCTGTTGCTGGATCACAAGAAAGATCTCGACCGCATTGCAAAATACCTCTATGAAAAAGAAACCATCACTGGTGAAGAGTTCATGGATATTCTCAATCATCCAGAATCTGAAGAAACACCTGCTATTGCATAACAAAAAAAACGTTCAGTCCAGACGGATTGAACGTTTTCCTTTTCAGCAGCCTTTTCCATCCAGTGAACAAGCCTGTCCACTGCGCGGTACTGCTTCAATACCATGTGATTCCAGCCAGCCTTCATAATCGATGGATAACTTTCCATCTTCTTCAATCACCGGAATGCCGGCACTGCCATTTTCACGGCATGTATCAAAGAGGCTGTTATGGTCACGCATAGCAAGGAATGCCTTGAAATTGACCATGCTTTCCATGATGTTGACATAGGTATAGGCAATACCTGCCTGATCAAGTGATGCCTTCAGGGCAACACAATCCGGGCAGAGCTCACTTCCATATACTTTGATCATACTCACTTTGCAGCATTGCGCGCTTCGATGTCCATCAGCTGATTGACACGGCGCTCATGCCTGCCTCCTTCAAACTCTGTTGTCATAAATGCATTGACAATCATCTTTGCCATTTCAATACCGATGACACGTGCACCGATGGACACAATGTTGGCATTGTTATGCCTTCTGCTGTATTCAGCAGAATATGGCTCACTGCAGGAACAGCAGCGGATGCCTCGCACCTTATTGCAGGCAATGCCAATACCAATACCTGTACCACAGATCGCAATACCGCGTTCCACTTCACCACTGACTACCGCATTGGCAAGCTTTTCACCATATACCGGATAGTCTACAGAATCAGAAGTATCTGTTCCATAGTTGACTACTTCATACCCATTTTCCTTTAGCCAGCTGACGAGTTCATTCTTCATTTCAACAGCTGAGTGATCATTCGCAATTCCGATTTTCATAGTATTGTATCCTCCTTTTTCTTATACCCGCTCATCACATAGAACAATATACCTGCAATAAAGACAAAGATGGCAATAAACTGTGAAGTAGATAATGGTCCGATACTGCCGCGGATCACATCTCCTCTTAAAAATTCAACCATGAATCTGCCTGCACTGTACAGAATCAGATACAAAGCACCTGTCTTTGATCGCATCTTTTCACTTTCATAAACCTTATACAGAATCAGAAACAGCACAAAGTCACCAAGTGACATAATCAGCTGTGTAGGGATGACAGGCTCATGAATCGGGCAGAGAGAGCCTTCCGGGAAGGTAATGCCAAAGGCCCCATTTGTCGGTTGTCCATAGCAGCATCCGGCAAAGAAACAGCCGATGCGGCCAAATCCCTGTGCCAAGGCCACCGATGGCATGCACAGGTTGAGATAGGCAATAAAGTTCATCCTGCGTATTTTGCAATAGAGCCATGCCCCAAAAATACCACCGATAATACCACCATAGACAACCCAGCCACTGCTGCCAAGCACTGCCATAGGATTTTCAAGGAAAGCATCCCATACCGTCAATACATAGGTCAGCTTGGAAAAGATGTACCCAACAACCACTGCTGTAATTGCCAGCATATCAATACTGTCCGGGTCCATATTGTGTCTTTTGGCCTGCCTTTGGGCAAACCAGATAGCGGAAAGAATACCAACCGCTATCATCACACCATAGCCATGGATCGTTATCGGTCCAATCGTAAACCAGTTATTAAACATGTGTTTCCTCCTGCCCCACTATGATAAGTTGAACAGCCAAAAAAGAAAAGCGACAGGCAACAAAACCTGTCACTTGTCTTCACTTTCTGCATCAATCACCCGATCATGCATGCCCTTCTCAAACTCCTTCATGAACTTGTTGTATTTGTTCGAAATAAACAATGTCACATAGAGATCACTGCCACCAGAATAAACAAGTCCTGCCCCGATCAGCACAAACAATGTCTTTGCGGCAAGTGTTCCACTCAGGAAGAACATGATCACAAAACCAAAGACAATGGAAATCAGAGCGAGGATCATATAGAGCGTTGCCCCATCATAACCAATGCGCTTTGCGATCACCGCATTCTGTAATTTTGTAATGCCACTGATCACAATCACAAGCCCGAGCAGGATTGGAATGATATCAAGAACAATGTTCTGTCGGACAAGCATGAGAATTCCACCCAGGATGAATAACAATCCTGCTATCATATCTGAACGATACATGAACTCCTCAATACTCAGCAGGAAATAGCTCAATATCCGTATCGCACCCCAGGCAATAAAGGCAATGCCCATAACCGTGCATACCACATTCAGGCTGACACCAGGGAATATCATCAGGATAAGGCCGATTGCGATCATTGTAATCGCGGAAAGAACAGACCATGATTTCAAGTTTCTAAACATATGAATCACCTCTGTCTATATCATAGTACTATCAAGGTAAAAAAACGAATGATTTGAAATACAAGCTGCACAAATGATATGCTTTTGCCATAACAAGGAGAACAAAATGAAAGTACTATTTTCTACAAATATCCATCCTGAAGATAAAGAACGCTTTACTGCACTAAACGGTGCAGACATCACATTCAAACCAAAAAATGAAGTCACAGAGGACGACCTCAAAGACACAGAAGTCATCTTTGGTAACGTTGACACAAAGCTCATCCCTTCTGCCCAAAACCTCAAATGGGTACAGCTTGATTCCGCTGGTGCCAACACTTATGCCGCACTGGATAAGGCATTTACTTTGACCAATGCTTCAGGTGCCTATGGCACTGCCATCAGTGAATTTATGCTTGCCTGCACGATGGCCATTCTCAAGAAACTGCCAGAATATGGAGAAATGCAGAAGATGCATGAATGGGAAAACCTCGGTTCAGTCAGAACCATCGATACTCTGAAAGTATTATGCATCGGAACAGGCGATATCGGTTCTGCCTATGCAGGAATCATGCACAAACTTGGCGCAACCGTTTATGGTGTCCATCGCACTGACAAGCCGTTACCAGAATACTTCAGCGGTTCTTATACCTTTGAAACAATGCCGGAAATCCTTTCACAATGTGATGTCATCGCCATGTCACTGCCTGAAACACCTGAAACCATTCATATCATGAACAAAGAGACGCTGGCTTTGACAAAACCAGGCAGTATTCTCATCAATGTGGGAAGAGGCTCTGCCATTGATACAACAGCCCTCATCCACCTGCAGAAAGAAGGACACTTCGCTGGTGTATACCTCGATGTGTTTGAACATGAACCACTGCCGAAAAATGATCCAGTACGCAATACAAAAGGTATCTATTGCACACCGCACATTGCCGGAAGATTCAATGCAGAAACAACCTATGACAAAGTCATCGATATCATGTATACAAACCTGCAGCACTACCTTGCAAATGAACCATTAGAACATGTCGTTGACAGAAAACTCGGTTACTAAGCCATCCACACGGATGGCTTTTTTCCTGCAAAAACAAAAAAAACGGAACATCTGTTCCGGACCATCTCAATATATACAACCGGAGAATTCTCCAGTTTGTTTGTATATTCCGCCTGATCACATTGTGATCAGTTTGCAGTTATATATCACCTGGTCTGTTGACCAGTTCACTGTGTATATCTCACCACGTATTTGCATTGCAGTGATACGGGTTATTGCCTCAGTGCTCTATTACTATACATCGGTTTTTTCCCATTGCAAGGCCTTTTTTTGAATGTAAACGGTTACTTCAGAAAATATTTTTTCTGCAGTAATAAAACAGCCCTTTTTGCTCTAAAAAACAGTAAAGGTCACCATTATGGTGACCTTAAAACTACGATCTTGATGCAGAAATAATATTCTGACTTCCTCATACGGAATATTACAGAGATGAGAGATATCTTCAGCAGAAACACCTTTGCCATACATCGAAAGAACATTTCTTGTACGTTCTTCGTTAATGCCTTCCGTCTTACCTTCAACTCTGCCTTCTGCTTTGCCTTCCACTCTTCCAGCTGTTCTTGCTTTTCTTTCCCATTCCTCAAGCCACTTTGTATTTGTCACAACACCTGTAATGTAAGCAATCTCAGGACTTACTGTAAATGTATTGCAATACTGATCGATGAATCTCTTCATCGCTTCGCTATCTTTACTATACTTTACCACACCCATACAAACTTCATATCATTACTTTCCATTGCCAGTATTTCTTCATCGCTCATCTCAAATGGATTGATGATCAATAGTGGCCACGAAGGCTTTCGCTTTACATATCCATCCGGAACAAGAAACATATCCTTCACATCCTTTGCACAGTCCCATTCTTCCCCGGTAAACAGCACAGCTGTCACAAGCATATCTATGGAATCTGTCTTTCTGAACTTCCTGAGCCATTCTCCATTTGTCAATCCTTTTTCACGCTCTTTCCACTTCCTTCTGTTTTCTTTTTGTTTCGCAGCAGTCTGTACGTGATAATCTGTGGCATCATAATTCAGGTTCCTCACAGCAAGTGTCGGATCACTGTCAGAGGCATTTTCAAAACCAACATGAAATGTATATCTGCCATACCATGTCTTGTATACATCTCTATACAATGTCTGCCCTTTCTTCTTCATCTTTTCCATGTCCGCAAAGCGCAGTGCCGCAAGCCGGGAGTCCCTTTCCACAAGATCTTCTGGCAGAATCTTTTCCGCGAAAATATCTGTCGCATTGAGCAATGAGGCAAAGTTGTCCGGATCACGCATCAGTACTGCCATGGCAATGTCCTTGTCACATGAAGTTCCCGGAGGATTTATCTCTTTAATCTTTTTTCGTATTTTTTCAATTATGTTCATTAGAGAACCTCCTTCACTTTATATGTACCCAGAAAAGTGGAAATGCCTCAAAATTTGTTTAAGTTTTTTCAAAATAAAAAGCCCTCAGAATATCTGAAGGCTTATGTGACTTTGTTAGTCTTCTACGTAAGGCAGCAGAGCCATCTGACGTGCACGCTTGATAGCGGATGCCAGCTGACGCTGATACTTGGCGCGGGTTCCTGTTACACGGCGTGGTGTGATCTTGCCGTTAGGAGAAATGAATCTCTTGAGGAGCTCAACATCCTTGTAATCAATGTATTTGATGTTATTCTTCGTGAAATAACAAACCTTTCTGCGGCCCATTCTCTGTTTCTTGAATGCCATAATCGGTCTCTCCTTTTTCAGAATGGAAGATCATCGCTGGAAATTACCAGTGAATCTCCTGTGTTAAAGTCATTGTCCAGTGATGCATTATCACTGGGAGCGGATGACGGTGCAGAATAACTGTTGTAGGAGTTGTTGCTGTAATTGGTATTGGACGCATTGTAGCTGTTATTGGAACCCTGATAGGAATCCTCACGAGCTCTTCTGCTTTCCAAAAGCTGAACATTATCACAGACAACTTCTGTCACATATACTCTTTTGCCGTCCTTGTCATCATAAGTTCTGGTCTGGATTCTTCCCTCTACACCAACCAGATTTCCCTTTTTGGCATAAGAACCAAGGAAATCAGCTGTCTGTCTCCAGGCAACACAGTTGATAAAGTCAGCACTGGGCTGCCCATTGTTATCCTGGCGGGAAAACCTTCTGTCACATGCCACAGTAAACTGTGCAACGGACAAACCGGAAGTTGTTCTGCGGACTTCCACATCACGTGTCAGTCTGCCGACCAGTATGACGCGGTTGATCATTTACTTTTCCTCCTGAGTTCTCTCAGCAGATGTGATCATATAGCGGACAACATTGGCATTGATGTGGATCAGACGATCGAACTCCTTAAGGCAGGCATTGTCTGCTTCAAAGGATACAACCACATAGTAGCCCTTTGTCATATCATCAATACGGTATGCGAAATCGCGCATGCCCCATTCATCTGTCTTTGTGACATTACCACCCTGATCAGTGATGATCTTGTTCAGATCAGCGATCAGTGCGTTTCTCTTGTCCTCTTCAACAGATGCGTTGATGATGTACATGACTTCATACTTTCTCATTTTGTACACCTCCTTCTGGACTAATGGCCATCTCTGGCAAGGAGCGGGTTTAACCACTCGCTGATGTATATTACCATTTCTTCACAGTTATGTCCAGACAAAAAATACCGGTAAACTCCGGTATTCTCAGCTGATCTGGATGCGGTCATCATCATCTGTTCCAGACTCCATCATGACCCCATCAACCTTGTACTTCTTCAACAGGAAACATGTAACCGTTGCCTGTACACCATCAATCGGCGCAAGTCTTGCCCCGACAAAATCCGCAACCTGGCGCATGGTCTTATCCTTGACTTTGACAAAGAACTCATTCTTGCCACTCATCAGATATACATCTGTCACCTCTTCAAGCTGGGAAATGGTCTCCGCAATACGGTCATAGCCCCTGCCCTTTTCAGGCTTGGCAGATACTTCAATGATTGCCTCACATACATTTTCATTTGTCTTATCCCAGTTGATGACCGCATGGTATCCACAAATGACCTTATCCTTTTCCAATTCCTTTTCTTTGGAAATGATATTCTCTTCACTTTCATTCAGGATATCCGCAAGATCTCTGATATCGGTACGTGGATCGTTCTCCAGTATGTGCAAAAGCTGTAATTCATCCATAAAATGCTCTCCTTATTTTTTATGTTCTTTCAAAAATCTCTCAATCCGCTTCATCGCTTCCTGCAGATGTTTGAGACTATATGCATAGGAAATGCGGGCAAAACCTTCACCACAATTGCCGAAAGCACTACCCGGGATAATCGCTACCTTCTGTTCTTTCAGAAGTTCTGCACAAAATTCCTCAGATGTCATACCACTGGAAGAAATATCCGGGAAGACATAGAAAGCACCCTTTGGTTCAAATGTCTTCAGTCCCATGGCATTGAGTCTTCTTACACAATACTGTCTTCTCTTGTCATATTCATCATGCATGACACGGATATCTTCCTCACAATCCTTCAATGCGGTAACTGCCGCATATTGTGAAGTCGTTGGTGCACACATAATACAGGACTGATGAATCTTTGTCATAATCGCAGTCAGAGGTCTTGGCGCACAGGCATACCCAAGCCGCCAGCCTGTCATGGAGAATGTCTTGGAGAAACCATTGACCACAATGGTTCTTTCCCACATACCATCAAATGAAGCAATGGACTCATGTCGGTTTTCTCCATAAGTGAGTTCTGCATAAATCTCATCCGACAAAACAATGATATCTGTATCCCGGATGACATCCGCAATGGCTTTCAGGTCATCATGTTCAAGAATCGCACCTGTCGGGTTGTTTGGATAAGAAAGCACAAGCAACTTTGTACGTGGCGTAATCACAGCCTTAATCTGCTCTGCTGTCACCCTGAAACCATCCTCTGCCTTTGTCTGAATATGCACCGGCACGCCACCCGTAAGCGTTGTTATCGGTTCATAGCTCACGTAGCACGGTTCGGGAATAATCACCTCATCCCCGGTTGTCACAAGTGCCCTGATCGCAAGATCAATTGCCTCAGAACCACCTACTGTGACAAGAATCTCATCTTCCTTATATTTCAGATCATATTTCCTGTCCATCCAGCGGGAAATCTCTTCACGCAGCTCCTTAAGACCAATATTGGATGTATACTTCGTCCTGCCCGCCTCTAGAGAACTGATCGCCGCATCACGGATACTCCATGGTGTCTGAAAATCCGGTTCACCTACACCAAGGGAAATACAATCCGGCATATCCGCCACAAGATCAAAAAACTTGCGGATACCTGATGGCCGCATTTCGGCAGCCCTTTTTGTTATCAACTTATCGTAATCAATCATAGTCACATTATACCCCTGACACTCTCAATCATTTCCACTTTCTTTCACAACTATGTAAAGTCTTCTTCACTTTCATGAAAAAATATACATTATTTTCATGACACCAGATTGTGTATAATCAGACTGCACACATGGAGGATTCACCTATGAGCAGAAAAAATATAACCGCAACGAAGCACAAAAACGCCTGCAGGAAGCAGAACCATGGCTGGCAGAATGCAATGATGGTCCAATGAAAATCGTTCGCAGATACCGCAAGCAATTTCACCTCAGCAATGTCACTGCCGTCAAAGACCTGCAAACCTTCGGCATACGGTTCACAACCGATCAGCTGCGCGCTCTGCATGCCGGGAAAAAACATGGCACAAAAGAGCAGCCACTATATGATTCTGATGAAACATTTGCCTATATTGCCGGTTATACAAGCTGGGGTTTTCCCTATGGCATCACATGGGAAGAAATGAGACAGATTGAAGCCGAAGAAAAAAGGAATTCAGAAAATACAGATGATGAAGTAATCGAAATAAAAGAACTGCCCTTCTGACAAAAAAGACCAGCCATTGACTAGTCTTCTGATTTCAGTTCAAAGATAATATCTCTCAGTTCTGCAGCCCTTTCAAAGTCAAGGCTCTTTGCGGCTTCCCGCATTTCCTTTTCGAGATTGTCAATCATCTTTGCCTTTTCCTTCTTGCCCATGCGGTTATGTTTCTTCATGTACTTCGCTGCCATCTCCTGGGTCTCTACACCACGGATCGCATCCGCAACACTCTTTTTGACAGTATGGGGCACAATGCCATGTTCTTCATTGTACGCCATCTGAATGCTTCTGCGGCGATTTGTATCATCAATTGCACTCTGCATGGACTCGGTAATCGTATCCGCATACATGATGACTTCACCATTTTCATTTCGTGCAGCACGGCCAATCGTCTGTACCAGAGACCGCTTGGCGCGCAGGAAGCCTTCCTTGTCCGCATCAAGAATACACACAAGTGAAACTTCTGGTATATCAAGACCTTCTCTAAGAAGGTTGATACCAACAATGACATCAATCTTGCCAAGACGAAGCTGACGGATGGTCTCTGTTCTTTCCAGGGTCTTTGTCTCATGGTGGAGGTAGGCAACTTTATAATTGCGCTCCTTGAGATATTCTGTAAGATCCTCTGCCATGCGCACAGTGAGTGTTGTGATCAGCACTCTTTCATTGCGTTTGATGCGCTTATCAAGCTCCATACAGATATCATCAATCTGACCATGGGTTGGACGGACAGAAATACGCGGATCCAAGAGACCGGTAGGACGAATGATCTGTTCTACCACATGATGATCCACTTCTTCAAGCTCATAGTCACCAGGTGTTGCCGAACAATAGATGACCTGGGGACGGATTTCCTCAAACTCATCAAAGCGCATCGGTCTGTTATCCAGCGCACTCGGCAGACGGAAACCATAATTGACAAGTGTCTCCTTACGCTGTCTGTCGCCATTGTACATACCACGAATCTGTGGCAGTGATACATGTGACTCATCCACAAACATCAGATAATCTTTCGGAAAGTAGTCAAACAGGTTCCATGGTCTTTGTCCCGGCTTTCTGCCATCGATGTGCATCGAATAGTTTTCAATACCTGCACAATATCCATTTTCACGCAGTGCTTCCAGGTCAAACCGCGTCCTTTGTTCGAGCCTCTCCTTTTCAAGAAACTTGCCACCATCTTCAAAGAACTTCAGCCTCTCTTCAAGCTCTGCCTCAATATCATCACAAGCCCTCAGCATCTGGTCCTTCTGCCGGGCATAACCACTTGCCGGAAAGATGTTATAGAAAGCATATGCCTGAATGATATGACCGGTAAGCGGGTCAACTTCCGCAATCCTCTCAATTTCATCACCGAACATTTCAATGCGGATATTGAACTGATCTGTCCAGGAAGGCGTAAGATCAATGACATCTCCCCTGACCCGGATCGTACCACGGCTTTGTTCCATATCATTGCGCGTATATTGCAGTTCAATAAACTTCCGCAACAGAGCATTGCGTTCATAACACTCTCCTACCCGGATGGTCATAAACATATCCGCATACTGCTTTGGATCACTTGCCGCATAAATGCAGGCAACAGAAGCCACCACAATCGTGTCATGCCGCTCAATCAGGGAATTGAGCGTACTCTCACGGAACATATCGAGTTCTTCATTGATGGCTGCTGTCTTTTCAATATACATATCATTCTTTGGCATATATGCCTCTGGCTGATAGTAGTCAAAGTTTGAAACAAAGAACTCTACCCGGTTATGTGGAAACAATTCCTTGAACTCCCCATACAACTGACCAGCAAGGGTCTTGTTATGGGAAAAGATCAATGTCGGACGGTTTACCCTGGCAATGATGTTGGCCATCGTAAATGTTTTACCAGTACCCGTCGCACCTTCAAGAACCTGCTCACGCTTGCCTTCCTGCAAACCTTTTACCAGGGCATCTATTGCCTGCGGTTGATCCCCTGTCGGCTTGAATCTGGAAACGAGTTCAAAAGGATGTGAATTATCCATGGAGAATCTCCTTTGCTGCAGCTAACTGCGTATCATGTGCATCACTCATGGCATAGTCATAAAGAACTTCGCCAATTGCTGCACTATATTCCTCTTTGTCCATCTTTCCATCAACAGTCAGATCATGGTCGCTTTCAAAAGCCGTCCACTTTTCTTCCGTCTCCTTGGAAAAATAGCCATCGGTGCGATCTGGTTCATAGTCAAAATAATCCAGGATATATTGCATGGATGTTATGCAGTCAGAAACATCATCATAACCAAGTGTCTCCTCTTCCATTTCCGGATAGCTGATCTGTAGCGCCATGGGAAGCTGCACTTCTTCATCCGGGGTAATACCCGTCCCATTAATCCATTCCTCATTTGGAGAAAGCCAGCGGGAAGCAGTATATTTCAATGTTGAACCATCAGAGAAGGAAGCACTGACCTGGGCAGTACCCTTGCCATAAGTTGTAGTACCACAGATTGTCACATCATCGCGGTTTTCCTTCAGGGCAAGCGTCATCACTTCAGCTGCACTTGCGGTAGAACTGTCTGTCAGAATGACAATATCATGAATGGCATCCATCTTATCATCAAGTGCCTTGATTTCATTGCGGCTTCCATCCGTAAATTCCTGAATGATGACAGTGTCACCTTCATCCAGGAAAAAGGAAGCACATTCCTGCACAGAATCAAGATAGCCGCCACCATTGCCACGCAGATCGAGAATCAGCTTCACATTGCCATTTTCCGCAACCATTTCATCAAAATAGGCAAGCATCTTGTCATGGGTGCCAGCCCCAAACTGATAAAGGCGCATATACATGAGATCCTCATCGAGCATCTTTGCAAAACATGTACTCTCCAGCTGTCCACGGGTCACAACAATGTCCATCGTTTCCATCTTTCTTTCAACAGTCAACGTGACATCTGTTCCCTCATCTCCACCAATCTTTCCAACAACTTCATCATTCGCCATACCGGCAAGATCCTCACCATCCACTGCCTTCAATATGTCACCAGCCTGAAGACCTGCCTTTTCTGCCGGCGAGTCGACAAAGACCCTGGTCACAACCGGATAGCCATCGTGCATGATAAACTCTGCACCAATGCCAACATAGTCACGGTTGATCGATTGCACAAATGCTTCATTTTCCTCTTTGGACATATATTCCGTATGGGGGTCTTCCGCATTGGTTGTCATACCGGCTATGGCCTGGTCCGTCATGCGTTCATCGATATTCTCAATATCCTTTCCAAAGAACCAGTCATTTTCCATGATGTCTTTTACCGCAGATACCTTGTCACCATGCAGGCCAAAAACACCACGTAATGCCGTACGCAATGAACCGGTAAAAGGAAGTGGCACAAAACTGCCGGACAGCCATCCTATGCCAAGTCCTGCCACAAGTGTAACAACCGCAATTCTTTTCCAGAAGACGACATTGCGCTTTGTGTTGCGCAACTCAACTTCATCTGGCCATAAATGCCGCTTCAGCTTTATGCGATGAATCGGATCTTTTTCATTTTCTTTTGTTTTGTTATCCATTCTGTTCCTCTTTTGAAAAACCCGGATTTCTCCGGGATACATGTTTTATCGTTTGACTTTGAGATAGCGGGAAACCGAGAAGTAAGAACCGACAAGACCAACAAGCACACCTGCAGCCAGCAGACCAGCAGACAGATACAGTACAAATGGCATCGGTTCCACAAGACGGAACATCGAAGAAATCAGATAGCCACCCGTAAACTGGTACGCATAGTAGTAACCATACACCGTCAGAGCAATCGGAATGAGGGCACCCATCACACCGATGACCATGCCTTCCACAACAAATGGTGCACGGATGAAGCCATTTGTCGCACCAACACTCTGTTCGATGGATATTTCATCCTGACGGGCATAGATTGTCAGCTTGATCGTATTCTGGATCAGGAAGATCGCAAGTACGGTCAATGCAATAACAAGTATCGTACCACCCGTTCTCACCGCATTCATGGCATTGACCATGCCCACGGTTGAAGAACCGCCATAGTTGACGGAATCCACACCTTCTATGGTACCTATCTCATCCGCAATGGAAGAAAGCATATTACCATCTGCCACCTCTACATAATAGGCATTATGCATCGGATTTTCCTCGACAAGTGACTCTACAGCTTCACGTGTTTCATCATCATCGAACTGTTCAATATAATATTGCAATTCTTCATCCTTTGTACGATAGGTGACATTACTGACACCATCGATTGCTTCTATTTCATCTCTGATGCGGTTCTGCTCTTCCTCTGCTTCATAGTTCCAGTCAATCATGACAGAAATTTCCATGCCCTGTTCCACATTTGTCGTAAACTGGCGGACATTGATCATGAAAATCATGAACAGGGAAATAATCAGAAGGGTAATCATTACCGCAATAGCAGAAGAAATCGCCATTGCCCAGTGTCTGCCAACACCGCGGAATCCTTCTTTAATCGGTCTACTGATCATGCTGTACATATCCTCCTTCCGCAAGATCTGCCACAATATGGCCATGTTCAAGCACAACCGTTCTGCGGCGATAGCGGTTGACGATCGTCAGATCATGGGTGACCATGACAATCGTTGTATTGTAATCACTATGAATCTTTTCCAGCAACTCCATAATTTCTGCACTCTTGGCAGGGTCAAGGTTACCAGTAGGTTCATCCGCAATAAGAACCTTTGGACGGTTGGCAATTGCACGGGCAATCGCCACACGTTGCTGCTGACCACCAGAAAGCTCACGCGGGAAAGAATCTGCCTTATCCTTCAGACCAACGACATCGAGGATTTCCTCAACCCTCTTTCTGATCATCTTTTTCTTCACATTGATGACTTCCAGGGCATAGGCAACATTTTCAGCAACTGTCTTTTGTGGCAGAAGTTTGTAATCCTGGAAAACAACACCGATGTTACGGCGATAAATCGGTACCTGCTTGTTCTTCAAAGAACCAACATCAATACCTACCACCTTGACAATTCCCTTTGTCGGGGCAATTTCACCATCCAGCAGTTTGATGAGGGTAGACTTACCAGAACCTGTCGGACCGATAATATAAATGAATTCACCCTGATCCACTTTCAGGTTGATGTCATAAAGAGCATTTGTTCCGGTTTTATACCGTTTATACACATGTGCGCATTCAATCATGGCGTACCTCCGTATATATTAACGCATGTATTCTATCATAGACTTGCCATGAGCGTATCACATTCGTGATGACCCAAGGTCCGCAAATCCTTCTCCCCGCATATCGCTGGCATCTGTCGTGATGACGAAAGCATTGGAATCCTCTTCATGGATAATATCCAGAAGATGGGGATATTGCCTGTTTGTCACAACCGCAAGAATCATCTTCTTTTCATCCTGCTTATAACCACCCTCTGCATTGATCAGTGTTACTCCACGGCCAAGTTCATCCTGGATGCGGACATTGATCTTCTGCCATGAAGCAGAAATGATTTCCACCCGCTTTGCTTCTCCCTGCCCGATGGAAAGTACCTTGCCAACCGCAAAGGAAGACACAAAGACAGAAAGAAGACCAATCAGCGCAGCAGAGATATCATAGGCAATCACACCGAGCAATACCGTAAAGCCATCCACGATCAATACCATTGTCGATAGCTTTATATGGAATAACCGGGAAAGGATCATCGTCGGAATGTCCACCCCACCTGTAGAAGCACCAGTGCTCATGACAATACCAATACCCGCTCCACCAAGCAAGCCGGCATAGATGGAAGCTACCTCCAGCGGCACATCTGTCACATACATCAATCCGCTGCACAATGTTGTAAATACCGGATAGGCAAGCGAAGCAAGCACCGAATCCATCACAAACTGTTTTCCAAGCACCAGCCATCCCATCAACATGAACCCTACGGTCAGGATATTGGCAAACAGGGTCTCATCATAATGGAAAAAAGGTTCCAGTGCAACGGCAATACCGGCAACACCACCCGAAAGAATGTTATAAGGAATAATGAACATTTCTACTGAAAGTGCCAATAGAAACGTTCCGAACAATATTTTAAAGATTCTTAAAATGCGATTTGACATGCGTTTATTATACCATGCGTGGCAAGTCTTTGTTATGATACTGTCATGCGTAAACAAAGACATATCTTCTTATGGGTCATCGCCTTTGCCATGATCCTCTTCATCTTTTATAACTCTTTACAAACCGGTACATCTTCCGGCTCCCTCAGTGAAACCGTCACCAGGTTTCTCATGCAGTTTGTCAACAAGGCAGGATTTTCCATTGATTTCGAAACCTTCCATCACTATGTCCGCAAGCTTGCCCACTTCACGGAATATTTCATCCTCGGTTCATGGATTACCCTTTCCTCTTATGTATCTCCCCTCACCAAAAGAAAAAGGCTTCAGCCTTTTCCGTTTCTTATTGCCGTACCCGTCATCGATGAAAGCATCCAGCACTTTGTGCCAGGACGCTACGGCTGTTTTTCAGATATCCTTATTGATATGTCCGGTTTCTTCACCGGTATGGTATGCCTCTACATCCTCATCCTTATTTATATAGACATCCGCACCATCATCCGCGGGTAATTGAAGCAACCCTGCCATCCGTTACAGAAAGCAGGTCATCTGGTGCCACTTCAATCTGGATGCCAATCCTTCCACCAGACACAAGAATCGTATCGAATAACACGATGGTCTCATCATAGATCGTCGTGTATTTTTTCTTCATGCCAACTGGTGAACACCCGCCCCGGATATAACCGGTTGTCTTGAGAAGATCTTTGACATGGATCATCTCCACACTTTTGACACCTGCCGCTTTGGCACATGCTTTGAGATCAAGCTCCTCTCCAACCGGAATAACAAAGATATAGAAATTGTTGTCATTGCCCTTTGTCACAAGTGTCTTGAATACCTGTTCGGGGTCTTCATTGCACTTCATGGCAACTGACACGCCATCAATATGTCCATCTTCCGCATCATATGTATGCACTGTATAGGAAATACCGGCACTGTCCAGCATCCGCATCGCATTTGTTTTTGTTTCTTTTGCCATACTGCCTCCACCAGCTATTATAGGACAGTTTATGCATTCTGCAGCAAGATGCGATCATCCACAATGGTTTTTCCCGAACCTTCTTCAAACTGCTTCAACAGATCTTCTTCCGTAAGACCGTGCGTGTTTTTGATATCGCTGACAATTCTGCCATCCTGCATCATGATAATGCGGTCTGCCACCGATAAGGCTGTGCGCATATTGTGGGTTACCATCAGACAGGCAATATTGTTTCGCCGTATCACATCCACTGTCAGTTCCATCATCCTTTCCGCAGCACGGGGATCAAGGGCTGCTGTATGTTCATCCAGCAGCAATAACCGCGGTGTTACAATGGTTGCCATCAGAAGTGTTAATGCCTGCCGCTGTCCGCCTGACAAAAGACCGACCGGTGTCTTCATCCTTTCTTCAAGCCCCATATCCATGGCTTTGAGCTTTTCATAAAACAGCTGCCTTTCCTTCTTAGATACAAAGGACAATGCCCGTTTATGTTCTTTTGCACGAAGATAAGACAAAGAAAGATTTTCTTCAATGGTCATATGTGGCGCAGTACCAGACAAAGGATCCTGAAAGAGCCTGCCGATATAGCGTGCACGCTTATGTTCAGGCAGATACGTCACATCTTTGTCATCGAGCAGAATCTGTCCTTCATCCACAAAATATGTACCGCTGATACAATTCAGCAACGTTGACTTCCCTGCCCCGTTATTGCCAAGAATTGCCACAAACTCACCATCATTGACCACAAGGTCCACACCCCGCAGCACCTTATGTTCATCTGGTGTACCTTCACCAAATACCTTTTCAAGATTTCTGACGCTGAGCATAGCGTTTCACCTCATTTCTCATGATCTGTTTTTCTTTCATCTTTTTCCTGATATGCGGACCGCTGATCGCTATGGCAACAACAATTGCCGTAAAGAGTTTCAGACACTCGACCGGAATGACACCTGAGGCAAGAATCAGGGCATAGATGAGGCGGTAGACAAGATTGCCAGCAAGAACGCCAATAATATTGCGGGCAATTGACTTTCTGCCTCTGAGAATGGTTTCACCAATAATCAGACAGGCAAGTCCGACAACCACAATTCCCGTACCGGAATTAATATCCGCTGTCTTCTGGTACTGGCCAGCTAGTGCACCAGAAAGTCCCGTCATCATGTTGGCAAACACAAGTCCGATCGTAATTGTCAAAGAAGAAGAAATGGAAGAAGCTGACACCATTGCCCGGTTATCACCTGTCGCCCGTACAGAAAGACCAATCCTTGTTTTCAGAAACAGAAAGACAAGGATCATCATCAGCACTGCCACAAACAGGGAAAGGATGATATCGCTGTATGGTATGCCCGTACCGCGGAACAAGGAATAAATTGTTTCATTTTTCAATAAAGAAATGTTGGCACTCCACCCCATCGCAAACAGATTGACCGTATAAAGTCCAGTGTTGGTTATGATACCGGCAAGGATGTCCGGCACGCCCATATGGGTATGCAGAAAGGCTGTCACAAAGCCTGCACACCCACCAGCAAGCATGCCCATGAGCAAACCCCACACAGGATGACCTGCCGCACAGGAAGAAACAGATACCGCAGCCCCGAGGACAAAGCATCCATCCGTGGAAAGATCCGCAATATTCAATATTCTGAAACTCAGAAACAGACCAAGTGTCACAAGGCTGTAAATCGCTCCAAGTTCCAATGTAATTTCGATGATATAACTCATTGTCCCTCACCTGTCGTTACTTCCTTCACTTCGCCAAAGTCCGCAAAGACATCTGCTGTAAAACCGCCCTGCTCTGCCGTATCGGTATTGACGGTAATCAGGTTACCATCGAGTACATAGTAGTTATCTTCTTTGCGCGCACCTTCCATTTCAAACGTGTCAAGGCTTTCCATACCTTCTTTCATGACTTCAAATGCAAGATCTGCCGTCTTTATGCCAAGGTCAGTATAATTGATGCCACATGTCACAAAAGCACCACTATAGACAAAGGAGTCCGCACCACAGTAGTGAGGAATACCTTCTTCCAGCAACATTTCCGCAATCGCATTTTCACTTGCCATGACAATATTGTCAGTTGGTGTAAATACCGCATCCACACGGTTGACAAGTGTACCCGTTGCAGCAAGCAGTTCATCTGCTGTATTCCCCGTTGCCTCAACATAAGCAACACCTTTTTCTTCCAGATATGCCTTTGCCTCCGCAATCGGTTTTTCACTATTTATTTCTGAACGGGAATACAACAGACCCACCGTTTCAATATCCGGATCACTGGCAAACATCATATCCATCAGTTTCTTTGTATCAAGGGCATCAGAAGTACCTGTCACATAGTCAAGACCATCAAGACCTGCCGCAGATGGGTCAGAAATAGCCGCAAAGACAAGCGGAATATTGTTTTCTTCTGCTGCAATAGCCATCGTTTGTGCCGCAAGGGTTGCGACAGGAATGATGACATCCGGCCGGGTTGCGGCAATCTGTGAAGAAATGGTTGTCAGCTGCGCCTGATCATTCTGTCCATCATACACTTCTCCATACTCGATACTGATACCTTCTTCTGCACTTATCCTGTCCAGTTCAGCACAAATCGCGTCCGTAATTTCATCCAGGGAAGAATGTGTCATCTGTTTGACGATCGCAACCTTATACGATGATCCATCGCTTCCACCACAACCACAAAGAGATGCACAAAGTGCTGTACTGAGTAAAACTGCCATTTTTTTCATATCTTTTCCTCCTCTTTCTGCATCTTTCTGAATGAAACAAAAAATGCCTGCCCACTTAAGGACAGACATATATCTGCGGTACCACCTTAATTGACTGATTACAGCCCACTCAGAAAGAAATGCAAACACATTTCCTGTCATTAACGCCGACACTGCGTCCTGAGATACTCACCATTGCTTTCATCAGGCCCTCACGGGTCCATTTGCATAACACCTGCCACCGGCTTCCACCACCCCGGCTCTCTTTGGACCGTTCTTTATGTTTGATCTCCCGCTCACTGGTTATGGTTTCAGTCTAAAACTGCACCTCTTTTCCGTCAACACAAAGATGATAACAATTTCAGAAAAATGATAAGGATTACATTTGTTTCTGAAAATGTTTCAATTCTTCTTCATCTTAGACAATGCCATCAATACCGGAATGACCATTACAAACAAGCCAAGCCAGGCAACTGACTTTGCCCCAAAGCTGTCCATCATCCACCCACCATACAACAACGCAAGAATACCGGCAAAGTTACCAAACACCGCATCCGTCAGGCTGCGGGCTGTATTCTTCAATTCTTCTGGTACGGTATCTTCTGTAATTTCGCGCATTGTTGGCAGCATAATGCCATAGCTTGCATTGGAAAACAATGTACCGACAATGATGAAGACTGGAGAAGATGCCACAATGACACAAACCATTGTCAACAATATTGTGAAGGCCACAAGAAACAACCGGAAGTTCTTGTCCATGCGGGAAAGCTTTCCGGAAATAAAGATGAAAAATGCCTGTAACATCACACCAAGGAAAGCATCAATACCAATCGTACCAACATCTCCCCCGACACTTTCGAGCAATACATTTTTCAAGTTGTTTACCGGTGAAATAGCAAGCCCTGTAAAGAAAAGAATCAATAACAGAAAGAGAAATGGTCCGATTTTTAACAACCCTGCCGGATTTGCCGGCTTGAGTGTTCTCGCCTTTGTGCCATAGGGTGATTCTTTTGAAGATACGGCAATGAAAAACACAAGCAGGGACAAAAGTCCAAAACATACCGGCAGCATGAAGAAGCCAAGCTGGTTGATGACCTGTCCCACTACAAGCATAGCGACAGCATAGCCTGCTGAGCCGATAGCCCGTGCCCTTCCATATAGTGCTGCATCAAAATGGAATTCCCGTAACATCCATCCATCAACATTGGCACCAAGGGGCGAAATAAGAAATCCGGTAACCGGATAAATCAATGCTGCAACAAGTAACATATCCCCTGCCAGGAAGTACGTTACAAAAGCAAGAAGGGTAGAAGCCGCAAAGGCCACAAGAAACACCTTCTTATTCGTCTGCAATTTATCACATTGCCCACCCCAGAAAAACGCACCAAGAAAGGACAGTAACATAAATGCCGCAAGCACCAGGGAAAGCATTGTGCTGTCCATGCCGCATTTCAACATATAGGTTGTGATGAATCCGCAGAATGTTGCATTCCATGCCCAATATAGCCCATCAAACAGACTGAAGCGCACCAGTAATTTTTCGTTTGTCATAATCTCCCTTTATAGTTGCATTTTCAATGCAATTTCACTTTCCAATTCCCGTGAAGACATCCGCCTTGCCCCTCCGGCAAGCACGGCATTCTGAATCAAAGCATCACTTGTCACCACGGTAAGGTCCACCTTCCCCTTCAGGTCATGAACCTTTTTTTCAATCCAGGCATCAGCGGTCATGTCCGTCCGTGTATAAATGATTTCCAATCCACCACGTTTCATGCTGGAACCGCTGTTATCCTTTCGCTGGTAGCCATCAAACACAAGCTGAATCGGTGCTTTGTAATAGGCCTGATAGGCAAAGATTACATCAATCAGCTTTTCCCGGGCAATGGATACCGCATCATTTTTGTATTGTTCCATGGACTTCCATGCATACAGGCAGTTATAGCCATCGATGATCATGAGCCTGTCTTTCTTCTGGCTGTCTTTGATCTCGACATGTTCACGCTCATCATCTTTTTTCTTCTTTGGCACATAGTGTTTCTTCTCATTCCGGTTATTTCCAGAAGCACTCTTCAATATGCCATCGAGGTCCTTTTCGTCCACTTTCATCGTCATATGACGGTAACCGCCTGAACTTTGTTCCTTCTGCAGTTCAATATGCATATGTTTTTCCACATCCGTCCATGGCACATAATACCCTGCCCCATTGGCACAGAACACTGAACCCGTCGGATTGCGCAAATCACTCTCTGGGTCATAGCCTCTTTCTTCTACAAGCTTTTCCTGATTCTTCACTTCCTGATACCCAGCAAGTTCAAAGAAGAAGCGACCCCTGCCCCTTGTATAGGCAGAAAGATCTTTCTGATAATTCATCAGCGTTCTGACCGGTCCATCTCCTTCAACACTCTGGTATTCACCATCCATTTCTCCGATCATAACCTGACAGTCCCGTTGTTCAAGTTCATAGAGGCACCTTGACAAACTCTCTTGTGGAAGGGTGATGCGGAAATGGTAATACGGTTCAAGCAACAGATTCTGTGCTTTCATCAGACCATGACGCACAGCTCTTCTGGCAGCTTCCCGGAAGTCGCCACCACTTGTATGTTTGAGATTCCCCTTTGCGGCAACAAGCACAATTCTCACATCGGTGAGTGGTGCCCTTGTCAAAACACCTTTATGTTCCCGGGAAAGATGGGAAAGGATGGACTTTTCCCAGACAGCAGAAAGCATACCGCGGGGAACTTCACTGACAACTTCTACACCAGAGCCCCGCTTCAACGGTTCAAGCCGCACAACAACCTCGGCATAATGACGCAATGGTTCAAAATGGCCAACACCAATAACACTGTCCGCAATCGTTTCGGCAAACACAATGCCACCTGTACCAAAACCAACCGCAATGCCACTTCTCTCCTCTATCTTTTTCTGCAGCACTTCCATCTGCATTTCACCCATGATACGCACATGGATGGAATGATGATCCGCATCGAGGTCAACCATCAATTGGGGATCTTCACTGGAAAGTTCATTACATACATCACTCAGCTGTAATACATCTGCCCCTTCTGGCAATAACAATTTATAGTCAAGATATCCACTGAGCAGTGGCTTGCCAGCATCTTCTTCCTCACCCAGCCCCTGACCGGGATATGTATGTTCAAGTCCCTTGAGTGTACAGATCATGCCAGCTTCTGCCTTTTGTACCATTTCATAGTTTTCACCGGTATACAGACGGATCTGGTCGACCTTTTCTTCTTCATCGAGTTTCTGCTTTGCGGCAAGTACACCACCTGTCACCTTGACATGGGTCAGCCGGTTGCCTTCCTTGTCATTTGAAATGCGGAACACCCTTGCCCCAAAGGCTTCCGGATAGACTTTCTCCATGGATAGATAGGACACCGCATCAAGCAGTTCTTCCACCCCTTCATTCTTCAAGGCTGAACCATAGAGCACCGGAAAGAACTCCCGGCGCGCAAAAGCTTCCTGAACCAGACTTCTGTTCAATGTGCCCGTCTCCAGGTAGTCTTCCATGATTTCTTCATTGACCATGGTCAATGCGTCTTCTTTGTTTTCCCACATGATGCATTGTGCACTGCAATGTTTCATGATATCCTGCATCAGTTCTTCTTTTGAATAGTGGGAAATATCCATTTTATTGACAAACAGGAGACATGGCACATCGTAGTGTTCCAGGCACTTCCAGATCGTCTCTGTATGGCTTTGTACACCATCCTGTCCATTGATGACAATGATGGCCATATCCAGTACAGAAAGAACTCTCTCCATTTCTGCAGAAAAGTCAACATGTCCTGGTGTATCAATGACATAAACAGCATCGCCATTCCAGGTAAAGCAGGCATCTTTGGCATAGATGGTAATACCATGTTTTCTTTCTTCTTCATCAAAGTCAAGCACCGTATCCCGATGGTCTACACGTCCCTGTTTCCTTATCTTTCCACTTTTATATAACATGCTTTCTATGCAGGTAGTCTTACCCGCATCAACATGAGCAACAACCCCAAGACATATATTCTTTTTTATTCCCATAGACTTTCCATCCATACCATCACCTTTTGTTTTCAGCACTCACCATTGTACAGACAAACCACAGCAGAAGATATAAAAAAATGAAAAGATTTTCCAGACAGTGACTGTAAAATATCAGGATAATCTGTACAGATTTCAAAACCAGTAAAAATAGTAAGCCTCACCAATTTCTCATCGCGTCTAATGGTCCAAAAAGGATGTGGCAGCCATTACCACATCCTTCATATTCATTCATTTGTAATATCAATACCGAAATACTTCTCAGAAAGCTCTGCCAGTGTGCCATCTTCCCGCATTTCTTCCAGTGCACCATTGATGGCTTCCCGCAGTGCATCGCTGCCCTTCTTCATCGGAATGGCATAGCGTGTAACCTCATCCAGCTGTGCTACAACCTGCAGACCTGTTTCACCAGTCACATTGAGGTAGTCCTGGATGGAAGTGTCCGCATTGATGGTCGCATCCACTGTACCATTGAGTACAAGTTCCATTGTTTGTGCAAGCGTAGGAACATTGGAAACTGTCGCACCATATTGTTCACCAATTTCTGCATAGGTGGAACCGGTGGAGTTGGCAGACGTTCTGCCTTCAAGATCCTCAAAAGAAGTAATGGAATCATCTCCGACACGTGTAACCAGGTCAATGTGGTCATAGGCATATGGCTCACTGAAGTCAAAAGACTGTTCTCTTTCTTCTGTAATGTCTACACCATTAACAACAATGTCATAGACACCAGTGCTGAGTCCTGTCAAAAGTCCTTCCCATGGTCCTTCAGAAATAACGGCTTCTACACCAAGTCTTTCTGCAATGCCTTTCGCTACTTCTACATCATAGCCAACAAGTTCATCATTTTCATCATGATAAGAGAATGGCTGCCATGTGCCTTCAAGACCAATGCGCAGTTCACCAGCATCCTGGACACTGGAAAGTGATGTATCACTGCCAGAGGAAGAACATCCGGCAAGTGTTGCAAGCATAGATGCCGCAAGAGCTGTTTTAAATAATCTGTTCATGTATTTAGTCCTCCATTTTTCTATTTTCAAGACGAAGGAAGTCCTTCGTACGCTGAAGCTGTGGATGGTCGAAGAAAGCTTTGGATTCCCCTTCTTCGACAATGACACCTTTTTCCATCAGGATTGTATGGTTGGATACATTGCGGGCAAAATCCATTTCATGGGTGACGACAATCATCGTTCTGCCTTCTTCCGCAAGTTCTTTCATCACATTCAGCACTTCACCAATCAGTTCCGGATCAAGTGCAGATGTCGGCTCATCAAAGTAGATAATTTCAGGGTCTGGCGCAAGGGCACGGGCAATGGCAACACGCTGTTGCTGACCACCAGAAAGCTGTGATGGATAATAGGAAGCCCTGTCCGCAAGACCAACCTTGCCAAGCAGTTCCATACCTTTTTCCTCTGCTTCTTTCTTTGGCACCTTGCGCACCGTAATGAGACCCTGCGTCACATTTTCCAGTGCTGTCTTGTTGGCAAACAGGTTGTAGTTCTGGAAAACAAATCCGGTTCTCAAACGGATAGCCGCAATTTCTTTCTTGGTGATTTTGCTGAGATCATAAGTCTTTCCATCAAAAGTCATCATGCCTTTGTCGGCGTGTTCCAGAAAGTTGATACACCTGAGAAAGGTTGTCTTTCCAGAACCTGATGGACCAAGTATCGCAACAACATCACCTTTCTCAACATTGAGGTTAATGCCGTCCAGCACTTTCAGATCACCAAATGATTTTTCAATTCCTTCTATTTTTAATACAGACATTACCAGATCTCCTTTGCCTGATAGCGGTTCAGGCGCTTTTCAATCCGCTTCTGCAGGAATGAAATCACCGTACAGAAGATGAGATAGACAATTGCGACCGTAATATATAACGGTAAGAATACATAGGTTGTTCCAGCAATCCTCTGGGTTGTCATCAGCATTTCCACCACGGTAATATTTGCCGCAAGGGATGTATCCTTGACAAGGGAAATCAGGGAATTGCCAAGAGCCGGGAAAGCGGTGCGGAAGGCCTGTGGCAATACAATATGCCACATAATCTGCACAAAGTTCATCCCTACACAATAGCCAGCTTCTGTCTGTCCAGCCGGCACAGCTTCCAAAGAACCGCGCAGTGTTTCAGACATATAGGCACCTTCACAAAAGGAGAAGGCAACAACTGCTGTCCAGAATGGATCCACTCTGAGACCTAATGCCGGAAGACCATAGAAAATAATATACAACTGAACAAGAAGTGGTGTACCACGGATCAGCCAGATATAAAACCGACAGATCTCTTTCAATACAGGTACTTTACCATACTGGATCAACGCGACAATTACCGCAATCAGCAAGCCAAAGGCAAATGCCAGAATTGTCATCGGAATGGTTACCTGTATACCGGAAATGAGCACTTTGCCAAAAGCTTCTGTTATAATCCCCCAAACTCTTGCGTCCATACATTCCTCACTTTCTGTTTTCCTATTGTAATGAGCTGTTCATACTTTCGCAATAAGTATGCCCAAAACTATGCATACCTTGTTTCTATAGATATTCATTCATAAAAAAGATATGTCACTCTGACATATCCTTTCTTTCACGTACAATCTGTTCCTGAAACAGTTTGGACTGCTTCAACATCTCATCAAACCACGCAATATAATAAGGATAAAGGGCGGGATCAATCCGTTCTCCATTCTTCCTTCGGATTTCTTCTTCCCTCCCCCCATCAAATATAGCAATACCATGGTCAATCTTCCAGGCAATCACGTCTTTAACAGCCTCAAAACGTTCCTCAAACAACCGGATCATCTCCCGATCCACCGCATCGATCTTTATTCTCGCTTCCAACAATCTGTTATCTTCCATCTGTTTTCATCCTCTTTCATTTAATTCTATGTTGATAGTGTATCATTTTCATAAAAGTTTTCACATTTCTTTCATTTGATGTTGTATAATTTTTTCATCCGATAAAGGGGGAGACTTTATGAATAATTTCGTGTTTATTTCTGCCAATTTCCCTAAAACATACTATCAGTTTCCAAAAGCCTGGAAACAGATTGGCGGAACAGCATTATGTATTGGCGAAGACCCATATGATTCACTTTCACAGGAATTGAAAGATGCCATGGATGAATACTACCAGGTAGGATCCATGCAGAATTATGATGAAATGTACAGAGCGGTTGCCTGGTTTGCCCATAAACATGGCAAAATTGACTGGCTGGAAAGCAACAATGAGTTCTGGTTACAACAGGATGCACAGCTGCGTGAAGACTTTAACATCACCACCGGTGACAAGACAAAGGATGTCATGCGTTACCGCCGCAAGTCCAACATGAAGGCGTATTATGAAAAAGCCGGTGTTCCTTGTGCAAGATATCACCTCACAACAACGTATGAAGAAGGAAAGAAGTTTGTCAAAGAAGTCGGTTTCCCGGTCATTGTCAAACCAGATGATGGAGTAGGCGCAAACGCGACATGGAAGATCAACAACGACAAAGAACTAAAAGACTTCTATAAACAAAATCTGCCAACCCAGTACATCATGGAAGAATATGTACCTGGTTATATTGTTTCTTTTGATGGTATCACCGATCAGGATGGTAACATCATCTTCAAGACATCCCATACCTTCCCGGAACCAATCATGGACCTTGTCAACCAGGCTGAAGAATGTCTGTATTGGTCGGAGCGGGAAATTCCAGAAGACCTCGACAAAATGGGAAGCGCTGTCATCAAGGCATTTAACATCCGCGGCAGATTCTTCCATACCGAATACTTCCGCCTGTCAGAAGATAAACCAGGTCTAGGCAAAAAGGGTGGTCTTGTCGGCCTTGAAGTCAACATGCGTCCACCGGGAGGTTATACACCAGACATGATGAATTTTGCCAACGACATCAATGTCTACAGCATTTATGCAAACATGGCAATGTTCAACCATGGCATCTATGAAACAACCCGTCCATACTACTGTGTCTATGTCGGCAAGCGTGATGGTCTGGATTATAAAAACAGCGATGCGGCAATCTATGCAAAATATGGTTCCAACATCTGTATGCACGAGCGTATGCCAGATATTCTTGGCAAGGCTATGGGAAACGATATGTTCATTGCCCGTTTCCGCGACATGAAGAGCCTGAATGAATTTGCGGCATTTGTCTATGAGAAAAACAAACCGGTGAAAGGAAAGAAGAGCAAATGAAGACAGAATACTATAAGGAATACTCCGCCAACCTTGGCAGAGACATGGAATTCAAAGTCTATGGCCATGGTGGCAAGCCAATGCTTGTATTTCCTTCCCAGGATGGAAGGTTCTTCGACTATGAAAACAATGGCATGGTAGACTGTGCCGCTCCCTATATTGAAGATGGCAGAATCCAACTTTTCTGCTGTGACTCTAATGATGTCAACAGCTGGTCTTCCAAATCGTGGGACAACAGATGGCGCATTGAACAGCAGGAAGCTTATTTCCACTATATCTGTGATGAACTATGCCCACGCATCTTTGAAATTAATGCAGCAGCCAACAATGGTACATATGCGGACGGCATTCTCACAACCGGTTGTTCCATGGGTGCTACCCACGCCTTAAACTTCATGCTCAGAAGACCAGATATCTTCTCAGGCTGTATTGCCCTTTCTGGGGCATATGATGCAAGACTCTTCTTCCCGGATTATATGGATGACCTTGTCTATGCAAATTCACCAGTTGACTACATCAACGGCATGCCCTATGACCACCCATATGTAGAAATGTACAGACACAGAGACATCATTCTGTGCTGTGGAAGAGGTGCCTGGGAACATCCAATGCAGGAAGACTCCGCAAGAATGAAGGAATTGTTCGAATACAAAAACATTCCTGCCTGGGTAGATTTCTGGGGCAATGATGTAGCCCATGACTGGCCATGGTGGAAGAAACAGCTTCCGTATTATCTGAACTTTGTATGCTAGACAATGAGAAAAACTCATTGTCTTTTTCTTTGCAAAAAGGTATAATTTCCAAGCAACCATGGGGATATGGTGGAATTGGCAGACACGATAGATTTAGGATTATACGTGCTTATTTCCACTGATCCACAAAATGTAAATATGGGCAATTGGTGGAATTGGCAGACACGTTAGTTTTAGGCACTAATGGCGAAAGCTGTGAGGGTTCGAGTCCCTCATTGCCCATTAAATCAGGGTTTTTTGAGGATTCCGGACTTAGCCAGACAGCAGCCGGAATCCTTATTTTGTATGCAGTACAGCCAGATTTTCCTATGCGATAGATCTAAAACGGAAAATCTTGTTTTTGGAAAAATCTAACGCACTCTCGCAACAGCATTTCAAGGCGAAAGGAGTATAGATTTATGCCAAGAAGAAAGAAGCTAAGACTAGAAATCAAAGACTTTTCACGCCAGTCAGATTCAGCAACATGATTTCTGACTCTTCTTTTTCTTCCAGGTATCAAAAACGTATGATGACAAAGCTTTCTTTTGGAAGAATAACTTTTCCATCAATTCGTGTTTCCTCTTTTTTGATACTACACGATTCAATCCCCTCAGGCATTTGTCCATCACAGGCAATAAGTATTTCCATCTTTGCCAGTACATGTAATGGCTGATCATCTTCATCCGAAAGTGGTAATGTATAGTCACTTTGATTTCTGTTTACTGCCTTCAAAATGATTTCACCTTCTGCTGTTTCAGACAAAGATACATAAATGCCTTTAGATTGCAATTCTTTTTCCTGTCCATCCATATCCAGTGTCCGTACACCCATGTTATTTCCATATAGTTTCTGTACATAGTAATCCGGAGTCAGGCAGACATGTGCATCATCAAACCAGATCATGTCCGGTTCCCACTGGCTATGTCCGATGCGGTTGAATAATGGTGCATAAGACGCAAGACGTACCACATCCGCATTCTTTTCCAATCCCGTCATAAAAGCAGCTTCAGCAAGAGCGCTTTCCATGCAGTTTTCCTTTTTAATGGTATGTGCTGCATATTCCCCGGCAAATACATTGACAGCTCTTGAATAGTTGTCATAAGCATTTACATTTTCATAAAACCATTCAGTTGGACGATAGTAGTGTTCATCCACCGCATAAACAAAATCTTTTTTCTCTTCTGCATTACACCGATAGAAATCCCACAATTGTTCATAGACATCTCCGCCAAAGAATGGTCCTGCTGTTCCCAGCAGTCTCATTTCCGGATATTTTTCGTGAATCGCCTTTTCAAACTTTTCATAGCGGCTGCCCACATTGAGATATCTTGTATTCCACTGTTCATTGCCGACTGCCAGAAAGTCCATGTGAAATGGTTCCGGATGTCCCATAGAAGCACGAACGCTTCCCCATCTGGAATCCACAGGTCCATTCGCAAATTCAATGAGATCCAATGCATCCTGAATATATGTTTCAAATTCTTCACTGTTTTCATCCACAATTTCAGTAGTCCTGAACTGACAAGCCGTGCCAATGTTCAATACCGGAAGAGGTCTTGCGCCAAGCAGTTCGCAAAGCAGGAAGTACTCATAGAAACCAATGCCAAATGTCTGCATATAATGAGAATCTTTACGTTGTGTCACAAGACCATACGGATCCCTCTCTTTGTCCACATCCGCATCTTCTGCAAATGACCAGAGATTGGGAATCACCTTGCGATCCTTGATATCTCCAATTGTGTTCTTCCACTGGTATCTGTATGCAAGGGAAACACCCTCCACAATACAACCACCCGGGAATCGGATAAACCCAGGATGAATATCCTTCAATGCTTCAAAGAGGTCTTTTCTGAATACCCCTGCTACAGCATCACCCGGTATCATTGAAATAAGATCAAATTCGATAACACCAGCATCATCCAGAAGAATTTCGAAGGATGCTCCACGGACATCTTCTTCAGCAGTCAGTACACATTCATAACGAATCCAGTCTTTTTCTCTGCATCGTCCTGAAGCATGCATTTCCCGGATTTCTTTACTCTTTTCTTCAACAGAAAAATCATCAGCCTTAATGTCATCCAAGAGATCAGAAAATGGAATATACGGTGCTTGCTTAATCATCTTCACCTTTTCACAGGCATATGTTTTACCATCTTTTGTCACTCTGACTGTAACCGATTCTGCATTGTACAGTACACATCTTGCATAGAAAGATATGTTATAAGTCATTCCTTTCCTTAAAACTATGCCATCATAACCCTGGTTTGCAAAACCCTGCCCTGCTTTCTTTGCTGTAAAGCGTAAATAGTGAGGATTGCTTTCACTGAGTGGAGACCCGGAAACATATTGCATATGTGGCTCTTCTTCACCTTCACCACATACAGGATGCCATGCATACCCAAAGTCATCCACCGTATAAAACCTATGCACAACACCAACAGCTTCTTTCGCTTCAAAAGAACGATTCTCAATCAATTCCGCATACAGACCACCATCTGCCGCATAATTGATGTCCTCGAAAAAGAGACCTATCATTTCTTTGGAAATCTCATGTTTTGGCTTCCTGCTGATTCTCATATAACCTCCAAATGATCATTTCAGATCATAATCAACTAAACAAATTATATTCTGTTCACCCATCGTATTCAAAACATAAATGAATTGAAAAGCTTGTCAGTTCACAGCTTCAACAGAATGATCCAATCACTGATTCAAGGCTTTTGCAACAAAAGATCAATATCATAGCATCCTCTCTGAAAAAAGAGATATACAATTTCTTGTATACCTCTTTAAAGTCAAGCATTAGTGCTTCTTCTTTTTCTTCATCACAACGACTATACCTGCAGCAGCTACTGCCACAACAAGTACAAATGCATAAGGAAGCACGCTTGCATAATTGCCAGTCGCAATATCGTTTACAACACCTGCTATACCTGTGTCATGCGATCCATCAGCTGGCTTATTATCACCAGCCGGTGAATCTCCTGTTCCAGGAACAACCTCAGGAATCTTTGTATATTCTGCTTCAATTGTAAGATCTCCCACTACAGGCTGGTTGTTCTTCTTCCATACACCTGTATAGCCACTCTTTTCTGGAACGGATGGATAATCAGCATCCGTCAACACCTGACCGTGTTCCTTCTCAATAGAAGAAATTGTTGTTCCATCAGCCACAAAGTTTACTGTATACCGATTTATTTCATATTGTGCAGTAATTGTCAGATCTTCATTAACTGTATCGAATGCTTTATCCCAGCCAGTGAATGTATATCCTTCTCTTTCTGGAGCTGTCGGAGCTTCTACACCCTTTCCAGGTTCTACCTCCACACGTTTCAATACATCGCCATTATAGTCAACAAATTCTACGACATATGGTCTTTGTGTAACTTCTACTACACAATATGTCGCAACTCTGTTATCGGCTGCACTGGAAATCTTGATATACACCATGCCTTCAGATACTGCAGTGATGACTCCGTTCTCATCAATAGTCGCAACTTCAGGGTTGAAGCTTGTATAGGTCAATGTCTTATCTTCTCCCCGTGTAGGAACTGGGGCTAATACCGGATTCAATGTAAATGTATCATCCGTTCTAAGATTGAGACGGTGCTGTTCTTCAGGAAGGTCTATTGTTGTTGGAAGTACACCTTCACTGACTACCTTAAAGGTCAGATCATAATTTCCATCAGTAACAACAATTGTACTTTCTCCTGTTCCTTCCGGTGTAAACAGAACACAAGGAACGTCCTGTCCGGAAACCTGTGTTGTACTTTCAACAAGAGAGCCATTTCCTTCTGTCATTTTCCATTCAAACGGTCCATACAAAGCATTCGGTCTTGCATATTCAGAAAGCGCAGCTACACCTGCTTCTGCACCTTCTGTTGGAACTCCATCAGCCTTAATAACCAGTTTGTTATCCGCTCCTGTCGGTCCATACAATACATTGATTTCTCCAGTTTGATTATCATAAGTGTAAGATTTATACCATGGAGAATTGACCAGTTCAATTTCTGATCCATCAGTATATCTGGTATACAAATGAATTTCTTCAGGCAATGTATAACCTTCCAGCGGTACAAGTCTGCCTTCATACTTTCCTCCAATATAGAAGAAATCCGGGCCATCCAGTGTAAGACCAGTCAATTCTGTTACCACATCACCAGTTTCATGAAGTGCCTTGTTACGATAAGAAGCCAGCAATGTCACTGGTGTGCCAGGTGTGGTGTAGATTACCTGATCTGACATATTCACAGCAGAAACAAGTCCATCTTCCTCTTCCGTCTGATACACCTCATCCCAGCTCAGATCCATTCTTCGCGTTACACCATTTAATGTCACTTCAAGATAGCCAGTACCTGCAGGAAGCTTCTCTGTCGAAGAGCTGACATTCAGATAGATTGCTCCGGAAAGACCATCATCTGTATATTGTTGAACAGTCAGAAGTCCTTCGGCATATTTCAGATAATCTTCATCTTCATAAACCTTCCATTCAATCTGATCCAACTGTACATCACGTGGCTTAAGATTCTCTACTTTGACAACAATCTGACCATCTGAATTCAATCCATCAAAACTGGAAGGTACTAGATCAAAGTCTTCAACCACTGTGTTATATGCCTCTACTGCAACAACACAATGTGCCTCATAGCCTTCCTTGGCTACAGTAATAATCGTCTGGCCAGGTGCAATTGCAGTGATCTTTCCAGTTTCATCAATAGTTGCGACTTCCGGATTACTGGAAGTACGGGTAATCACACCGTCCGTTCCTGTATTATCGATTACACTGAGATCAAATGTGCTGCCTGGATGCAGAAGTGCAGAAGTCTGTGAAAGAACAAGTCCCGCTCCAGATACAGCGGTAATTGCATAACTCCGTTCGTTAGCACCATAATCACCAAGGTTAATCATAACATTTCCATTCCATTCAAAGTTATATGTCCAGTTCTCACCCGGATAAGACTCATTGACATGGGAATAAGAAGTGATATCTGCCTTGAATGTATATGTCCTGGTCTCAGCATCGTATATATATTCCTGCAGGAATGGATTATTGCGATCTACACCGACCTCACTGTATTCTGGATCACCACCAGACTGCTCTGTATATGTACGTGTAACATATGGAAGAATTTCAACTGCGGAAATAGAACCATCTTCATCGTAGACTGTACCTTCAATATATGTATGACCATTTTCTTCATAAATACTGACCGCATGGTTTTCCAGCTTTGGCGCAACTGTATCAACAGTTACCGGGAATGACAAACTGTCTCCTGTCATATCCAGAGCATGGCCATTAAATGTCGGTATCAGTGTTCCATCAGCCAATGCATCAAAATCAGTGACATCAAGCCCGGTTGTTTCTTCATGAACCTTTTCACCATAATCGCCATCGCCATAGGCAATAATCTCATAGTTACACTTTGTACCACTAGGAAGAACATTACCATCCTTATCTGTGCCATCCCATACCGGAATCAGACCGTATGCCATCGCTGACATAGGCATTGGCGCTCCAACAGAAGAATTATATAGTGTACGGATAATATACGAAGTCCAGTCACTGAAATATACTTCTCCTGTTTCCGCATCTGTTACACGAACCACAATTGCTTTGGCATCGCGCAACTGATACAGAATATAATCATCAATCCGGTCAAGATATTCATCTCCATTTGGAGAAATGGTGATGTTTTCTTTATGATAAACCGTCTGTTCAGTTACAGCAGAAGGATCAAACGGGTTTTGGGCAAGATCCATATAGCCAAGAATCTCACCAGTAGAAGGATTAGCAGAAGCACTACCAAGACGGTTTACACCCCATGTCACTTCATTTTTAGTCACATCAGAACCATCCTGCGGTTCATCAATCCATGAAGACGCATCGAAAATTGGTGCTTTTGTCCAGTCTCCATAATAGGAAAGCATCGGAAGTCCAAGATCCGGCGCCTGACCTGCAGTATCCTTGAGATTCACAAAACCTTCTACATACACACCATTAGAGAACATGCTGTCAAGCGCAGCTTTTTCTTCAGCAGTAAGAGATACTGTCTGGTTAAATGCAGCCACACTACCTGCTGTTGCTGTAACAGTCCCAAGTGAAACAGTCTTCAGAACAACATCCTGATGCAGCATTGTGGAACGATCACCCCATGCACTGGAAACAGTTGTTGTATCCGGTCTCATAAGTGTGAGGTTTACATCATATGTCACATCTGTATCAGAAACATTATGTACATTGAAGGTAATATTGTATGTCCCAGCCTTCTCAGGATCATCCTTGAATTCCAGCTTGCCTACAGTCTCACCATCCACTGTGATATATGCTGGTGTTGTCAAAGCATCATATACATTGGCAAGCCCTGCACCCTGGGAACGAGGTGAATAATACACACCTCTATTATCTGTCACTGGAATTGCCGTACTGACAAGCAGCTGACTGACTACATCACTGATATCTTTTGCATCAACAGATGCAAATGCCTCTTCTTTCTGCACACGTTCACGGACAAGTGCAGCCATACCACTCATATGTGGAGCAGCCATGGATGTACCGCTCATCATTGCATAAGAACCAGTATACGCATCTTCTCCATCATACAGCTGATCTACTACAGCTGACCAGATATTCCCGCCAGGTGCTGTAATCTCAGGCTTCAGCTCAAGAGAAGGACCTGCACCCCAGGAAGAGAAGCTCGACATTTGTCCATCTGTTGCACTGTCTGATGCCTTATCATCAGCTGAAACACTGATATTCACTTCCTGTCCAGCCTTCAATGCATTTTCCAGAACAGCACCATCCTGCCCAGAAACAAATGCGCATTCAAGTGTAGTGCCTTCAACACTCATATTCACAAGTTCTGTTCCATTTGGATCTTCGTCGTAAACAAGAACACCGATGACCCCCTTCTTTTCACCTGTGCGATAATCCGTTATTGTGAACATCGCACCATTTTTCACCTTGTCGGCAAATGAGATTTCTCCACCTCGTTTGACAAGCGCAATACCCGTCTTACCATTTGGATTGCTATATTCGTTATACCATCCCACATTGTTATAATCACTCCATGATCCATAGCCATCTACCAGATATACCGGATAAGTAGTTCCATCCGCAAATCTTGCTTTGAATGTTCCAGACCATGGGTCAACAAATTCTGCTTCATGGGCAGTTCCATCAACATCATTCCATGTGAAATAGGATTCAACCTGAATAGCATTCTCCAAAGAAGCAACAGATACGTTACTATCATAAATCGCCGGAGAAGACATCATTGTTGTGTCCACATTGGAAGTTAACGGATTTCCTTCATAATTGTTATTCACAGAAGAATAGCCACTGTTACCAGCAGATGTCATCATGACAATGCCAGCTTCTTCAAGTGTGCCATATACTTCATTCTGCAGTGTGTCATCTTCAGAGAAACCGTTATCTGCACCCAGGCTGAGGTTGATAACATCCGCGCCAAGCTTCAAAGAATCTTCCAAAGCATTGACGATAACAGATTCCATTGCCCCACCATCCTGGTCGGAGAACACCTTCATCATCATAAGCTGTGCATCAGGTGCTACGCCAGAGAAGACAACTTCTCCATCATCTGTCTCTGCATAACCAGCTACAGTACCAGAAACATGTACACCATGATCATTCGTGCCAGGCTGTACATTGACATCACCATCCGCATAGTCACATGCATATGGCACTTTACGGTTCTTGTACAATGCATTGTTATCCCATGTAATAAGACCTCCGTCAGCACCAGTTGTGGAATTCAACTGGTTCGCAGCAAGGAATTCTTCCATACTATCATAGTCATACCGCAGAGCCCATCCACCATCTTCTGCTGATGGATCATGCATAAAGGAATCCTCTGTAAATGCTTCATGGCATCTTGTGACACCCATGGTCATATTGCCTTCGTTGTCATAAGCAGTTCCCCAGGTAATATCAAGGCCTGTATCAAGAACCGCAACAAGCATTCCCTGACCTGTATAACCTGCCTGCCATGCTTCCTGCGCATCTACTTTGTCATAGCTGTATGCATACCATGGTGTTTCACCATCCGTAGTCTTTACATCTTCAGGAACATCGTATTCATGTTCAACATAAGCACGCTTTACCCCATCGAGCGCATTGATTTCATCAAGAGTTCCATAAGGCACTTTTACTGCCATGCCATTTACAAGCGTTGACCACTGTGCAACAACAGGACTTTCAGCATCTAGTGACATAGTAGCAATTTCTTCATTACCACCCAGTGACAGAATCTGATCAATCACTCCCTGTTGTTCTTCTTTTAATTGTTGTTCAGCTTCTCTTGCTTCATCAGATGCAAGATATGCAGCAACACTTTCACCAGCACTTTCTCCCTCAGAAGCATATGTACTGGTATCGTAGTAATCCATGACAGCAGGCGCAGTAAACTGGACAATAGCAGTAACGACTTCATCATCCTTATACACTGTACCCTCATCATCTTTTTTACGCAGATTGTCTGTACTTAATGCAGAGTCCGTATCTACTTCTTGGGCAGAAACTCTTCTTTCATTTTCCCGTACACTTTCGTCTGCTTTGATCTGTTGCGGTACTACGCCAACTGCCAGCAAAGCAGACACAACTGCAACAAAACACTGTTTCAGTTTATTCATTTCTTTCCCCTTTCTTTATCCAAATCATTCCGACTACATCTCTGTATTATCCCCAACCATGTGTAACACATTTGTGATACAGTATGTAACACAGACATATGTCATATCTATTAAAATCAATTCAGATATTTCTTGTCAAGAAAGTGAAAATATGTTTTATCTAAAGATGTAAAATAAAGTTTCTATTTCTGAAAAATGTTACAAATGGAGGAACATAAAATGAACTATGAGACAAAAATAAACCTGTTATTAGAAAGTCTGACATACTACGGAAGAAAAGCTGAAGGAAAAAGCTGGACAGATATGCAGGAACGCATATTTGCGCACGAGCATAAACCATCCAGCCAGTTAATTGACTCAGTAGAACAATTGAAACAGCTCACTGGAATTATTGACCAATCAATAACAATCACTGATGAAAAACTGCATTGGTTATTTGGAAACCTCGAAGGGTTTCCTCACAACACCATCGGCACAAGTTCCAGAGCTTTCTTTTTGTTATATCCTTTCAGCGAACAGATTTACAAAAGCCAGGACGAATTCCTCAATGTTGTCAAAAACGCCGGTCAGGAAGAAATCCTATGGGGAATTGCCAGCATTTTTGAAGATGCCCTTCCAGACAACCATCAATTATCTCTACAGGAATTCACCACTCTGATTTTGAGTTTAAATACACCAGACAGTACAAAAATTGCCATTCTTGAACTTGCCCAAAACTATCATTCAGTATTACTGGAAGCTCTTCACTATCTGTTACCTGTCATCGACCTTCTTGAAGAACACAGCTCTTTGATGCATAAAGCTTCCGACCCATTCTTTCAGAAAAATGAAAACATTACCTCAGAAGAATTCTTTTCAACTTTCTCTCACTTGCGTCCCGAGCAGAAAACCAACTATATCATCCGGCCATTCATTCTTGGTGCAGACACAAACCTCACCTATGACATCAAAGCAAGAAAAGTTTGTATTTATGCTGGTATTCTAAGACATGAGCTCGCAACACTGGTTGCCAGAAACAATTCAGGAAAAGATAGAATATGTGAAATATACAGATTATTAGGTGATCCAACCAGATTTGATATCTTTTGTTTTTTAATCACACATAATGCTTATGTACAAGAGCTTTCCAATAAATTCAAACTTAGCAGAAACACGATCCACCACCATCTCAACAAACTCATTGAAAGCGGACTGGTTCAGTGTTCTCCAGAGGGAAACCGCATGCGCTATTCCGCAGACAAAACTGCAATCAGGAACTTTATTCACCTACAGGAAGAAAACTATAACAGCAAATAAACTGTTATCCAGAATACATAGTCGGTCAATATCCATTTACCAACATATTGTCAACAAGTATCGAATCTTCATAATAAGAGCCATACAGAAAATGCTGTATGGCTGCTTTTCTATTTTCCAAACAAATCACTGTGTTTTTCCAGTACGAGAAACTGTCAGCACCAACACGTCATCCTCAATACGGTAAATCAGAAGCCAATCCAGGAGAATACGACATTCCCTGTACCCTATCCAATTACCAGATAAATCATGATCACGGTTTTTCTTCGGCAACGGTTCTCCTGTAGAAAGCAGTGCCACAATCTGCTCCAACAATTCGATTTCAAATCCGCGCTTTATTGCTCGTTTATAGTCTTTTTTAACAGCGCTTGTATATTTGACGATGTATTTTTCTTTCTCATTTTTTCAGCTCTGCAAACAACGCATCAAGATCATTGTAGCCCTTAACAGATGGATCTTTTGCGATTCTCTTTGCTTCCAGCATTGCTGCGATAGTTTCCTTATTAGGCTGTTCCAGTTTCACCTCAAAGGGAATGCCACCTTCACGAAGCGATTGGCGCACAAAAATGTTGAAAGCAGTAGATAAATTCAAGCCCAATTCAGAAAAAAGAGCGGCGGCTTGTGCCTTCAAGTCCGCATCCATGCGGATGGTGATGTTCGTCGTATTTCCGGCCATCGATTTAACCCCTTTCTGTTTAAATTGTACGTCATTTGCACGAATAAGCCACAACTTCACACAACGATTAACTTACATTATATATAATCATCTGAACTTTAAAGGCGATTATCCATACAAAAGTAACTTATTTTCGTGCCACGTAAGTGTTCAATCGTTCATTTCATGTGAATTCTATCAATAATACGAATCGCTCCACCAACAACAAAATTCCAGAATGAAAGCGTTTACTTCCAAAGATATTCTGTTGCAAAATGATAGAAGCATTGTGACCATACAAACCAGTCATGGGCACCTTCATAATATCCAGCAGCGTGAATGTTAGACATATTGTTTTCTTCAGCCCAATTAACAAGGTCTTCATACTTTTTGAGAGCATCTGGATTATCATTAGGCATAATCTTTTCAGAAGCAATATCACATGTACCTACTGCAACCATCACTGTCGGCTGGTCCAGGCCTTCATTTTCCTTTACTGCTGTCATATCAGAACCGGAGAAAATACCAAAGTAACCAAATTCTGTCGGATGATCAAAATACATATTGGTCGTTGTCATACCACCCATGGAAAGACCACAGAATGCTCTGTCTTCCGGTTCTGCAGAAACGTTATAATGTTCTTCCACATATGGAATGATGTAATTCAGCACATTATCTTCAATCTGGGCATAATCCCATTCATAATGTGCATTATCCATCGTAACGATAATCGCTTCTTCCGTTAAACCTTCCGCAAGCATATTATCCATAATATTGTCCGCATGCCCCATCGCAAACCAGTCGGTTTCATTACCACCGCCACCATGGCTCATATAAATTGTCTTATATGATTCAGCTCTTTCTGCATCATAATCTGCAGGAACATAAATACCGAGATACTGTGTTTCTCCATCACTGCCCGTATAGGAAACATATGTCTGTTCACCTGCTCCTTCTTCTACAGGAAGAACATAGTCAAGATTCAATGAATCAGACTGCTTTTCAGCATCCCATTTTCCATAGACGATGCTATGGACAATATCTCCGGTTTCTGTGATGGAATCCGGGTTGTTCTTTGCAGGTGATGGATTTGCCGGATCGTCAACATTCACCGGCTCTTCTTCTCCCTCATACTGGATAACATAACCATATGCAAAAGATCCACTGGAAATCGGGAAGGACGTTGTATAAATACCATCTCCATCCTCGTCTGTCATTTCTTTTGTATAACCCCAGCCAGATTCCATACCACCTGCAGGTGCATAGTTTGTCGCATACATGCCATTTTCATATTCATCTGGTTTATACTGGTTGCCTTCTGCATCGACTTCCTGATCTGGATCAACATACTGGAATGGGCCTGTCACAGAAATCGTTTCAATAGTCTTATCACTGTCATTTCCATCATAGGCAAAAGTTACGGAATAACCTGTAGGAGAGTTTCTGTCAGCCGTTACAACAGCACCAGGAGTTACCTTTGTTGTATCAGAAGCCGGCGAAGCTGAAGCGGTTGCTTCACCATTGTTTGAACACCCAGTCATAGCAAGAAGAGCAGCGCTCAACGATAAAGAGATTATTTTCTTTGTTTTCATTCTTTCCTCCTTGAAGCATTCTTTTCCCGGGATAGAATCGCTTGCTATCCCAACTATACTTCATGAGGAAGCGCTTTCAATAATCGGTTATGAACCATCCATTCATTTTTTGAAAGCGTAAATCAAAGGAAGAATCAAAGGGAATAGAGAAGCTCAGACATGATCTGGGAAAGCATACATAACGAATAAAAGCCATCATTGACTGATCCGCCAATGCCATAAAGTACATATTCATCAAACAACTCTTTTATTAGTTCATCTTCATCCTGAAACAAGCCAATCACATAGACCTCTTTCTTCTTCCTCAATTGTTTCAAAATATCAAACTGTTCAGGATGAACAAAATCTGTACACACATTCAAAAACAAAAGCACATCCCCTTTTCCTAGTGAAGAAGCATTCATATTCTGAATTTCTTCATTCTTGAACAAAAATGTCGGCACTTCTCTTGCCATCAAATCAAGCTGAAAGGTAAAGAAAACAGATAGTGCATGATCATCTCCACAAATTGATACGCACCGCGCATTGTCCAGTTTTCTGACGACTCTTTCCAACTGTTTTCTGTCAATTATCTGTAAAGTAGAACTGAGATTGGCTGCAGCACGCCCGTATATTTCCTCATACATGTTATCCATTTTCGGAAACATCGCACGATGCAGGTTTTCGCGATCCTGGTATAGCTGTTCAAACTCTTTGGCAAAACTGTATCGAAATTCTTCAAATGATGCATAGCCAAGTTTTTTGATAAACCGGCTGACGCTTGCCTGGGAAATAGCCGCTTCTTCTGCAAGTTGCTGAACAGATTGTATTTTGCCATTTCCACCATGCTCAGAAACATGCATAAAAATAGTCCGTATCATTGCATACTCATTGGGGTTAATCACCTGCGTATTACAATAATTGACAAGCCGTATTGTCTTGCGCCTGCTTTGGTTCTTGCGATTTCGTTTCATTATGTATTTCCTCTTTGCACTAAATCCCCACAGCACCCATATTATAAAATACAAGCTATTTTCACAACAAAGAAAAAGGAGACATGTTTACATATCTCCCACTCTGCTCAACCGTTATGACACAAATGATAATCGTTTTAGAAACGGATTGTTCTTGCAGTTTCAGTAAAAGAAGAGAAGACTGCCTCTCCCTGCTCTAATGCAAAGATCATTGTATTGCCATCACCTGGCTGATACATCTTTTTGAGTGACGGATAAGCCTCAAGCATATGCTCTGCCGCTTCAATGCGGGCATCTTCTCTGGCAACAGCTTTGACCCGTAACCATGTTCCTTTATGAAATCCGCAGATCTCAATTTTCGGATTGGTTAACATCTGTTGGGCAACATCCTTCTTTCTGCCAGTCTGAATTGTCAGTTTCCCATCAAAAATATCAATTGTACCAAAAGGTCTTACCCTTGGCTGATCACCATCTGCTGTAGCAAGATAGTATGTGCCACAGGCTTTCAAAAATTCGTAAACTTCCTGCATGGTTTTATTTCTCCTTATCGATATTGTAAGCAGACTACATATATTGTTCAATACGATTCACTTTGAAGAGTACGCAACGAAAAAGGTGTGGTTAAACCGTGAAAACATATAGAAAATACATAGATTGCTGATATCCATTTTCAACACTCCCGCATGCCTGTGCTATGATAAACACAGAATAAATCAAGGAGAATAACATGGAATTCACCGAAAAAATGCATGCCTGGATTGCCGCTAGTTTTTATCAGGAAATGCGAGCTGTCAGCTTTCCTCAATGTGATACCGTCTTTCTTCATTGCGTCTATCAATATGGAAATGAAAGAGGCACAAGGATGGCTCTGCGGGCATTACGCGATGGTAAGCCACTTGACTATAATACCTATGCTGCTTACCGGGAATGGAACCCGACAAATTCCTCTATTGAAGAAGGTTCCCTCAACCAGTCAGAATGTACTGAAACTGTCCCAGATTATGTAGTTCATTATTCCCGCTGCCCATGGGCAGAGAAGTTTCGGGAAATGAACGAAATTCATGCTGCACAACTATACTGTTCTGCCATTGACCGTTCCATCATTCACGGTTTTAATCCCGACTTACGATTTGAAGTAAAAGGCTGTCTTGCCTGTGATAAGGAATGTGTACAGAAATGGCTCAATGCACATGTTGATCTCCCTTTCAAAAAGCCAGATCCTTCTAACCAGGAAGACTTCACTTTCCACTGCGGCCACCTCTTTTGGACATTTGCCCATACTTTGAAAGATGTAGAACCAGATATTGGTAAAGCGATTGCCCAGAAAGTACTTGATCGCTTTGCGTCGGAAAACGGACCTGATGCTGCAGAAACATTGCAGAAATACGAAAGAAACACATTCACAAGACTGTAAAAGCGGCAATTGCCGCTTTTACATTAGAACTTTCTTCTTTTTTTGAAGAGTAATGTTGCGCCAAGTGCTGCACCTGCCGCAAGCACTACGCCGGCTGTAACACCAGCTACAATTTTCACAGCTTTCATCATTTTTCCTTTCTTTTTGTCTTTTTCACTTTCTGCCAGCCACTTCCATTCATTCATACCTTCGCTACTATTTTCATTATTGAAGAAGTAGAGCCAGCTCCAATGACCAATATAATCATATGGATTTCCATTCTCATCAAAGAATCTGCCTGTTGTGTCATGTACATCCGGATAGACACTCTCATGGACTTCAATGCCCATTTCCTTCATCCTTTCAACTGTTGGAATTGCTGTCTTCTCCGGTGGAACTGTCGTGTCATTTTCTGCATAGGTAAACCAGAATGCTGTTCCACCTTCCTTTACTGCCTCAAGCATTTCATCACTGATTGCCACGTCATAGTATGCTTCACAGATCGGATAAGCCTTATAGAAGTAATCCGGATGATCCAGAACCATTTTCATCGTCATGTAACCACCATTGGAACAACCGCCAATGATAATTCTTTCCGGATCAATATCTTCATGCATTCTGACATAGGCATCAATAAGGGAGAACAAATCTTCGCCATACATGGATTCTCCAGTGTTCTCTTCTGTCACATAATTTCCTGTACCATCATTCATCCAGAATGTTGGAGTCTGTGGCGCAAGAACATATGCGCCATTAAATAAAAATTGGAATTCATCAGACACAAGAGCAGTCACCTTGTTGCCAAGCAATGTGATGTAATTGTCATTTCCGCCTTCCCCTGCACCATGGAGCCAGATAACAAGTGCTTTCTTTTCCCCATTACTCTCCGGCACATATTCTCCATATGTATAAGAAGCAACCTTACCTCTGTATGTGCGGAAAGTAAACCTGTCAGCTTCTGGACAGATTCTTGAAGAAGGATTCTTCAAATCAATATCCTTTTCAACATCGACCTCTGCTTCTCCATCTTCAGTCATGACCTTTCCGGTAACGGAAAGTGCATAAGGAACACACCAGTCATTGAGGTTTGTCTTCATATCATAGAAGAATGGCGAACCTTCCTGTGGACTGACATACATTTCGATTGTCACATATGGTGAAGCTTCTTCAAATGTTGGATTGCCCTCAGCATCACTGAGATAGACAGCTGTCACCTTCCGATCAACAGAAGCAATCATCCGCGGAAAATCAGGTGCAGTAAAATCCGTTGTTTCTTTTGTCTCTGTTACTTTAAATGTATCTTTTGAAAGACTTGTTTCTTGTACAGGTGTTTCAAAAGAAAGAATTGTTTTAGTAACTGCTGGTCCCCAGTCATCACCACTGATGATCAGCTTTTGTGTACCTTGAATTGTTTTCATGGTATAAAATACCCTCCTGTTTATTCATTATAAAAGGATGCATAGCACACTGCAATTATATTTTGAAAGCGGTTTCTATCGTTTCTTAAACTTTTTATCATTGTCCATTCTTTGCCAAGTTCAATTTTACTTTGCTATAGAAAGAAAACGGATGCATTATGCATCCGCTGTTCTTACATGTATTCCAGGTTATTACCTGTTTCAGGATCAAAAACATGAATAACCTGATTATTGAAAGTGAACCTGATTTCGTGTCCCGCATTGAAAACATCGTTGGTTTTGAGCTCAAGCGTAGGAACAATAATTATACTGTCTCTACCACATGTCTGAATATGCAGATGAACGGAAGAACCCATCATTTCAGATACATCCACAACACCTTTGATCATCTTTCCTGGCTGTTCATCCAACACCATATGTTCTGGTCTGACACCGATTGTCACTTTTTGTGACTCGACGTTTCTTTCCAAAAGATTTTTGCATTTTTTCTCTGCAAGAGGAATAACTGCATCTTCAAGTCTGATGCTGTAGACATTATTTTCTTTTATCAGCTCACCATCATAGAAGTTCATTTGTGGAACACCAATAAATCCCGCAACAAACAGATTGACAGGTTTGTCAAATACTTCCTGCGCAGTCCCAACCTGCTGAATCAAACCATCTTTCATGATAACGATCCGATCGCCCAGAGTCATCGCTTCTGTCTGATCGTGTGTTACATAAATGAAGGTTGTATCGATTTTCTTACGCAATTTTAAAATCTCCGCACGCATCTGATTCCTCAGCTTCGCATCAAGATTTGACAATGGTTCGTCCATCAATAAAACCTTCGGTTCACGAACAATTGCCCTTCCAATTGCTACACGTTGTCTTTGACCACCTGAAAGTGCTTTAGGCTTTCTATCAAGATATTCCACAATATCAAGCGTTTCAGCAGCTGCCATCACCTTTTTTTCCATTTCTTCTTTTGGAACTTTTCTCAGCTTTAATGGAAATTCGAGATTCTGTCTGACTGTCATATGCGGATAAAGGGCATAATTCTGGAATACCATCGCAATATCTCTGTCCTTAGGGGCAACTTCATTTACAAGTCTGCCATCGATGTACAATTCACCTCTCGTTATTTCCTCAAGGCCGGCAACCATCCGCAAAGTTGTGGATTTTCCACAGCCAGAAGGACCAACCAGAACAATAAATTCTTTGTCTGCAATTTCCAGATTGAAATTATCTACTGCAACAACGCCTTCTTCTGTAATCTTCAGATTGGACTTTTTCTCATGTTCTTCGTTGATTTTCTTTTTCTTCTTTTTGATCTTTTTCTTTTCATTTTCTGTATTCGGATATATTTTCTGAATACCTTTCAAACTTACTGTTGCCATAGTTGTTCATCCTTTCACCGCACCAATCATGACACCCGACACAAAGTACTTCTGTACGAATGGATAGATAATCATCATTGGAATAACTGATACCATAATCGTTGCATACTTGATCAATGGTCTGTATATATTGACATCTTCACCACTTGCATCTGCAACAATACTGTTTTCTGTTGACTGCAAAACAATCTCTCTCAACACAAGCTGTAATGGCCATAGGTTTCTGTCCTGCAGGTAAATCGAAGCATTAAACCATTCATTCCAGTGCTGAACTGCATAAAACAACACAATAACCGCAATAATCGATTTACTGACCGGTAGAACAATTCTCCAGAGAATCCTGAAATCGTCAGCCCCATCAATTCTTGCAGCTTCTATCATCTCTTTTGGTATTTCCATGAAAGAAGTACGCATGATGATGATATTAAACGCTGTAAGAGCTCCTGGCAGGATGACAGCCCATCTCGAGTTGAATAACCCAAGTTTGTTGATCACAATAAATGTCGGCACAAGACCACCATTAAAGATCATCGTAAAGACTACAAACTTAGAAAACAGTTTTCCAAACATGAGATTTCTGCGTGACATGACATATGCTGCAAGTATATTCAAAACCAGTCCGATGAATGTAGAGACTACAACATAGAACATCGTGTTTCCATAAGAAACAAGAATATTCCTGTTCTCCATAACCAGTTCATATCCACCTAATGTGATTTCTCCCAATGGTTTAAGAAACAACCCACTATGTGCCGCAACAAGTAACGGATCGCTGATAGATCCCATTGCCACATGCCACACAGGCAGGATAAAGATTATGCAGAGAATAAACAGAAACAGCGTATTAAATACAGAAAATACTTTTTCACCTTTTGTACGTTTATTCATCACGATCACCTACCATATACTGGTCTCATTCACTTTCCGTGATATGAAATTCGCAGACATCAGGACGATGAGATTGACAACCGAATTAAACAGATTGACCGCCGTGGAATAAGAATAATCTGAATTCAGGATACCCATGCGATATACATAGCTTGCAATGACATCACCCGTTTCAAAAGTAGATGGTCCATACATGAGAATGATTTTCTCATATCCAACACTCATGATCTGGCCAAGTCTCAGGATAAGCAAAACCACCATCGTAGAAGCGATGCCCGGCAATGTGACATGGAGCGTCTGCTGCCACCGGTTAGCACCATCAATTGTGGCAGCTTCATAAAGCGTCGGGTCAATTGCTGCAAGTGCAGAAATAAAGATGATGGAATTGTACCCAAGATGCTGCCACAGATTGGAACCAATATACAAAGAACGGAACCAGGAAGGAGATGATATTACTGCACCACCATCCCAGCCAAACCACTCAGCAACGTTGGTAATCAGTCCGTTCGATTTACCGAAGTCATACAGTATTGAAACAACGACGACTACGGAAATGAAATACGGAAGATAGGAAATTGTTTGAACAATCTTTTTAAATTTGGAATTTCTGACTTCGTTGAGACAAAGTGCAAATATGATCGGAAGCGGGAATGAGAAAAGAACACCATATCCACTGATCAACAATGTATTTCTCAAAAGTCTCCAGAAATTCGGAGAACTGAAAAAACGGATGAAGTTTTCAAAACCAATCAGTTCACTACCAAATATTCCCTTCCGCATACTATATTTCTGAAATGCCATTACTATACCTGCCATCGGCGCGTAATTAAAAATCAGAAAATAGACAACTACCGGAAGTGCCATCAGGTATAATTGCCAATGATCTTTCAGGTCTTTTTTCAGTCTCTGCCCAAAACTCTTTTTAGTTTTCACTGCGGTCTTTTTCATAGACTGACTCCTTTCTTTTATAAAGAAAGGGAAACAGGGATAAGAACCACTGCTTCCCTTCTGCACAAAGATTATCTTGCGTTATATCTGTCAAGAGCTGCCTGCTGCAATTCTATACAACGGTCAATACCCATATCCTGCAGTGTTGATCTGTACTCGTCATATTCATCTAATGATCTTTCTCCTGTGATGAATTTGACATTGTTCTCCTGAACATACGATTCGATTTCAATATAGTAATTCGAATATTCAGAATTCTCATCAGAAGTCATTGAAACACTTGGCGGAATGTAGTTTGTCGGCTCGTATTGTGACCAGATCGGATAAGCTGTCTGCTGTTCTTCCGGCATCTGCTCAATCTGCATAGCTTCTACTCTGACATTTGGATTCTTTGCCCAGTACTTGACTGCAACAGTAGCAGAATCCATACCATCTGGATTGTTGTAACGGAAATCGTAGTTACCAATTCTGTGACCATCTTCTTCATCTGCATACCAGACAATACCTTCTTCGCTTTCAATGCCATAGTTTGCGTTGAGGTAAACATCCTTTGCATAGAATGTATCAAGCCATTTGATTGCTTCAACGATATGCTCACTTTCTGCATTGACCAGTGTGCATACATTCAACATATCCATATAGTTTCCACCGACATAGCGCCATGCCGGATCAGCAGAATCTTCGCTGAGCTTAGGTTGAGGAGCAGCCACAGCAAAGAAGTCTTCATTCGTTGCACCTCTGGAAATATAAACATCTGCCATTCTTGTACCCCAGTCTATAAGAGCACCAACTTTATCATTGAGAATCATGTCGTTATCTGCCGCAACACCAGTAGACTGTCTTGTTGAAAAATCAGGGTCAAGAAGTCCTTTATTATACCAGTCATGCATCATTGTCAGATAATCTTTATAACCATCTTCCATCGGTCCATATTTGATTTCTCCATCAACCTGATAGAAATATGGTGCCACACCATATCCAGCCATGAATTCACCGTAGTCTATACCATACTTGGATGTATAAAGCGGTGCTTCGATGCCAAGTTCTTCCTTGAAGGCTGTCAGAACTTCTTCCCACTCATCATAAGTCGTAGGAACATCCATGCCGACTTTATCCAGGAAATCCTTACGGATAGAAATACCCTGATCTGCATATCCATTTTCTATATTGTCCCAGAAGCCCCACATACCATACATCTTTCCTGTATCAGTCAGGACATTCTTTTCTGCGCCTTCAATACTATTAATCCAGCTCACATAGTTTGGACATTCATCCAGGTATTCTGCCATATTGACGATATATCCATCCTCAATGCACGCATCCATGCCATCACGATACTTCTGCGAATCTGTCTGTACATACATGATATCTGGTAGTTCTCCTGATGTGAAAAGAAGGTTGAAGGATTCTGCTTCTGTTCCTGCTGCAGGAACGATGAATTCAATATGAATGTTTGTCTTTTCTTCAAGCCATTGCCAGAACTCACCTTCATTGAAATCAGAAAGAGTACCCATGTTGCCTGCCATTGGATACCACATGGTCAACGTAATCTTTTCTTCACTGATCGGATACGTCTGCTGGTCCGTTTCCCCTTTCACAACATCAGATGATGGAATTTCTACTTTCTCGCCTCCACCTTCAGTTTTGCCGGATGGATCATTTGAAGAACCGCAACCTCCCAGCAGCAACATTAGCGGCAATCCACATTGTAATGCTTTTTTAAAAATGCTTTTCATAATTATTATCCTCCTTATATGAAACCGCATTATTCCGACACCTGTCAGGTGCCATTATTTCTTGTCTGTTTTGATATAGTCCGCAAAAACTTCATTATTGAATATTCCCGCTGTAATGTACGTAAGAAGAGGCATTCCAATAAAAATCACAATCGGGAAAAGGTAAGGAACATATCGCAATAGGAACATGGGAATTATTACAATACCGAAGCATTCAATTCCAAGTACCTTTAATGTCCTGAAGAAATCCTGCGCAATAAAATAGATGCTGTTTATTATTGTTCTGAATATTGAGTTATCGAAGCGGGACAACACCATGAAGAGATAGGTATATACAACAATCCACATGAAGATAAGAAGAACGAGGATCACAGCAAATACCACTGAAATACTATGCCCTGCATTCACTGCACCAAGAGACTGAATCAGACCAGCAAACAAAATGATCAGAATTGCTAGCATTCCCGTCCCCAGAACCATTCCCTGACGTACATTCAATGCAAAACTATGAAAAAACATTTTCACAATACTATCCCCTTCATCTCTTCTCAGCTTGATACATGTATAATTTAAAGCAGCTGAACTGGCTCCAATTGTGACAATCGGAATTGAGCAGATAAACCACATCACATTCAGGATCATCAAATTAAAAAGAAGGATGAATTTATCAAATATAATGTTTTCTTCCATTTCATTAGTTTTTTCGCTCATAAGCCCCTCACCATAAATGCATATATGCGCAAGCAAAAGAAAAACACCAGATCATGTGCATTGTACTCCAATGCAAACATGTAGAACCAACCTGTTATATAAAAGCACAATCATGTATTATCTGTTCATATCTGCTTTTTTTGTCATTCACACCCTCTCCCATAAATGGATATATTTCACATGTTCTTCACACAATCTTCATCTAAATTTTACCTTACACCTAAATTTAAGCGCTTACGCGAATTAAAATCAAGCTTTATTTTAATATGTCAGCCCAACTGGAATAATATTACATAATAAAAGTAATTGATCCTATATCACTCAGAAATGATACTTATAATGGCAATCCAGGAAACTTCTTTGATAGTTTAATTACAAGAGTTGACAAAAGATGAGTCAAAAGAAGAATCCATATTATCTGCACAAACGGATCACTTGTGTCATGCAGAAACCCAAAATAAAATACCAGCACCATCACCATCGGATGAAGCAGATAATAATACTTGGAATAAGCACGATATGGGAAAGGCACGTGGAAGTATTGTTTCATATAGAGTGCTGAAGAGACTAAAAAATAAGATGTTGGAATGCAGGCAAACATGATGTTGCTGTTGAGGCGGTTTGTGGAATGCAGAAACACTGCCTCAAGGGCAAGAAGTCCAATGGAAACAAGCAATCCGCACAATGAGTGCTTTGTATGTTCACGATTGTAATAACCCATGGCATAACCAAGTGTCACATAGAAAAGACCAAAGAACAGGAAGTTTCTTGTCGTAAAGAAAATGCCATAATAATACTTTTGTAATACTGTCTGTACAAACTCCGGAAAGATGCCAAAATAAGTCTCTGTTGCACCAAAGATCAAAAGAATAAAAGAGATAACCAGCAAAGAAACCGGTCTGAAATGCTTCTTCCATTTCTTCAGCACCCACACTGCAGATAATAGAGCTGGAAAGTACCAGAGATGGTAATAGGCACCAGAATAAAATAACAAAACAAACAATGCGGGGATGGCAACAAGTGGAAGCAGATATACATCAACATGGAAAATTGCCATATATTGTTGAACCACATCCATATTTTCATAGGCAAGAAGCCCAAGAAAAGGAAGATAAATCATACTCCATAGCAGATACATCGGAATGGTTCTTTTGATATATTTGCTAATGTAATCTGGATTCTCTTTTTCTTTTAAAGAAACAAGATATCCTGTCATCACAAAAAAACATGGTACGCCAATCCGTGTCACAATATTGTTAAAGAACATATCAATGACTTCATCATAGTGTACAAATGGTCTCAGATGACAAAGAATAATCAATATCGCACATAAATATTTCACAACATCCAGATTACTCAGCTCTTTCTTGTTTTCTTTTGCATTTTCATCAATCCGATAATCGATACGATATACTACATATGAAAACAAAAGGATAAGTAATCCACTAAAGATTGCATTATCCAACACAAAAATGCCTGTTGCCTCAAAAAGAAGAACAAGCAATGAAACTGTTATGAGACTGATAATGTAATAAACTGCCTTCACAATTCCTTTATATCACAGTTAATTGAGTTCTGTAACAACTATTTTCTCAAATATTCATTCAGGCTTCGCTCAAGTAATACAAGATTGTTTTCTATATCCTGTTCATTATGGATTAATTCATTGATTTGTGCACCTGCAGTATCTACAACCTGATTGTATTCACTTGTTTCATGAACATACACACCCTTTTCCATGACCGCATCGAGCACATCCATGCTGAATGCATCCGAACCAGGCACATCCCCTTCCAGTACCTCCTTAACCTCTTCGTCCCGCATAACGTCCTGTAACACGGAAACACTTGGAGAAGTTATTGCTATTTCCTTTTGGAAGTCAAAATTGCCACTGAGATATTTCATCAATTCCCAGGCAAGCTCCTTATGATTGCTGCGGCTGTACATGCCAATCATCAATGTATCCACACGGGAAACATTTTCCCCTTCAGGACCCTTAGGCATCGGCAGACATTCCCACTCGAACCCCGAGAATTTCTTAACTCTGTAAGGATAAGGCATATAACTGCGGTAATCACTATAATTCATTGGCATGAAGGCAACTTTTCCTTCATCGAACATCCTCTCCGTTACTTCTTCCTCTGCTAATGCAGAAAGTTTCCTGAGAAACTCTACAGTTTCTACCATAGCGAATGTGCTGAAACTGGCAGACTGTTTTTCTTCATTATAAAAGGAAACCCCATTACCATATGCAGCTTCTTCCCATGTATAACCACAAATGCCAAACTGGTCCGTCTTTCCATCGCCATCCGTATCTTTTGTAAGTGTACTGGCTATTTCATACAGATCATCCCATGACCAGTCATCACCTGGCACATCAATTCCTGATTGTTCTAACAATGTCTTATTGGCAAACATGAGCTCCGGCACAGCTTCATAAGGCAAAGCATAATAACTGCCATCACTCATGCAGGCATCACGTACTGCAGGATAATAGTTCTGTAATGAATATTGTTCTTCAAATATATATTCATCAAGATTTTCCAACGTGCCATTCTCTACTAATGTTGCATACATATCCCCTGGTACAAGCATAATATCCGGAGCATCTCCACCAAGAATCTTCATAGACAGCCAGTCTTCATATTCTTCGCTCGTAATGCCAGTTTCATAGTGTACTTCTGTATTATCATAAGTACTGGTAAACCTGTCGGCGGCTATCTCTATAAGAGTATAGCTGTCCTCTTCTGGAACACCCCAGTTGTTACCAGCAAAAAGCCCAATGGTTATTTTAACTGGTGTAACGACTTGCAAATAGCAGAAACAGACAAAAATGACACAGGCAAGACTCAGTAATCCAATGAACCATTTTTTATTCATTTCTCACTCTCCCGACGGACTAATGCACTATTCTGGAGTGCCCATATTGCCAGCTGTGTGCGATCCCGCAGATACAGCTTATCCAGAACAGAACTGATATAATTGCGCACAGTACCTTCTGAAAAAGCCAGCTCATCCGCTATTTCACGATTGGATAAGCCCTGTGATACCTTGGCAATGATCTTCCACTCATTATGTGACAGGCAATCTGTATCCACTTCAGTTGTTTCCATCCCTGTACGATTTGCCATATCCGAAAACATCCGCATCGCTTTGATCGCAACATCAGGATGAATCACCCCACCCCCTGCCATCACCGTAGTGATAGCCTGATAAAGTTCATCAAGAGAGACTCCTTTGAGAAGATAGCTGTCTGCCCCATATTTCAAAGCATCATAGATATATTCATCATCATCAAATGTAGTCAGTACAATAATATGGATATGAGGATGTTTCTCTTTGATCTTACGCGTACATGTCACACCATCCATGCCGGGCATCCTGACATCCATCAGAATCACATCCGGTTGTGATTTTTCTACCTGAGTAAGAACTTCATTACCATCTTTGCAAAGCCCAGTAATTTCAATATCACTTTTAGATTGCAGAAGAATCGAAAGACTCTGGCGCATCAGTTCCTGATCATCAGCGATCATCACTTTTATCATTTCTCATTTTCCTCCTTGCGTAAAGGTATCTCCACAATCACTTCAAAGCCGTGATTACTGTAAAAATGGACATCGCCACTCAGCAGTTGTACTCTTTCTTTCATATGATGCAGACCAAATCCCTCTTTGATTTCCGCACACCCTGTTCCATTATCTTCAACAATAATGATCAATGTATCTTCATCTCTCGCAAAGGTAATGTAGATTTCTGTCGCATGTCCATGTCGTACACTATTCGTCATCGATTCCTGTACAATACGATAAATCGCTTCTTCTTCATCCTGGTGGAAATCCAGGGAAGAAAGATGACACACATAATGTATTTTCACACCGGTAGAAGCTTTAAAAGATTCCATCATGGTATTCAAAGCCTCTTTCAGCGTATGACTCTCTAAAGCATCCGGACGAAGGCGGTTAACTGAACGACGCACATCCTGCAAACCTTCTTTTGCAGTATGAGAAAGCAATTGTAATTGCTTTTCAGCAAGCTGCGGATTGGTTTTCAACAACTGTCCAACTGCATCAATACCGGTAGAAAGACCTGTCAGAGTATGCCCGAGCGTATCGTGAATCTCTCGGGCAAGGCGGTTCCTTTCCTTTGTTTCACCCATCTTTTCCCGCATATCCGCCATCACTCTGAGCGTTTCATTCAGCTCTTCCAGCTCTTTATTTTCCTGGCGGATTTTCAGTTGTTTCTTCACCTGATCCTGCAGAAGAAACAAGCTGTAGATGATAAACATAAGAATCATCATGGTAGAAAACACGGACCGCAATCCCTGCAGAAATGTCACAGCAGATGCATCATACAAATACAGATAACTTTCAAAAGAAGTCACCTCAATCCAGTTGGATATAACATCATACCGGGTAGACACAAAGGTAATAGCAAGCAATACCATCGCTGCCCCTTTGATTGTACGGCTGATAGAAAGTGTCAGTATGTTTGCTGCCACCAGCAACAATATTTCATTGCTGGAAAAACTAGTGAGACGCAACAGAAAGAAACAGACCACAATTTCCAACAACAAATACAAAAATGTCATCAGTGAAGTAGGCTCTGCCTGTTTATGCAGCTGCATTAATATCAGTAATACAGGAAAAAGGATGAGAAGGCCAATGACAAGTATATGCCCGGGAAGTGGAATGACTTCTATCTGCACAAGAAAATCAGCTGCAGAATAGTATTTCCCTACAAGAACTATCGATATGAGGAAAACTGCCACAATATAGGCAAGCTGTAGAAAACTCAAACCGCAAAGTACTTCATAAGAAATATTTTTTCTGAATATGGTGACAATCGTTTTCATTGCCATCCCTCCAGCATAAATGCATCAATATTCGAAGAATCAATCAGCTCTACTGGTATTTTTTCTTCATCCAGTTCACTTTTTCCAAGCAGTATCATGCGGGATGCTTCAACCGCTTTCTCCGCCATCTGACGTGGAGACTGGGCAACAGTAGCTGTCATATAACCATCCTGAATCAGATTTTTCGCTTCCGGTGTACCATCTACCCCGAAGACCATAATGCCATTTTGTTCCATATCACATTCACGGATTGCTGCAACTGCTCCGATGGCAGAAGGATCATTGAGTGCCATGACCGCATCAAAATGAACACCACTGCGGATGACCCGTTCCACCGCAGGCATGCTTTTTTCCAGCTGTCCTTCGCATTCCTCTTCCGCTACAATCCGGTATTGGGGATGTCCTGCAAGCGTATCTTTAAATCCCTGTATGCGCTCTACTGCAGAATAGGCAGCTTCATGTGTCAAAACGAGTACATCTGCCTCATCGCGTTCTCTCATCAGTTTTTGTGCACAAAGCACACCAGCCTCATAATTATCTGAAACTACTGTATAATCAACAAAATCACTTTCACTATATACATTGGCATCAATCGCAATCACAGCAATCCCTTGTGCATCCGCTTTTTCAAGCACTTCTTCCAACCCTGATGAATCCACTGGATTAACGATCAGAACCTGTATCCCCATATCCATCATTTCTTCAATTTCTTCAATCTGTCGTGTAAGCGAAAGCTGTGGATCCATAGTCACAAGCCGATTCCCATCTGCTTCAATGCGGTTGCGCAGCTCATTGTCTATAACATCATAAAATTCATTATTCATTGTCATATACGTTGCACCAAACAAAACCGGTTCATCTTCATAAACAACATGGTTTGATACATAAACGTACAAACCAGCACTTCCGGCAATTGTTATGGCAGAAACTATTGCTATGCAAAGCCATAAATCAATCCATTTTTTCATAATTGTTTGCCTTTTTCATTATAAGCGAAAGACCTTCCCATGTTAAGGAAGGTCGTTTGGTATTATTGTTCACAAAGCTTCAACAGTTTTTCAATATTAGCCCTGCCATGTCGTAGTGAACTAAGAATCACAAACATCCATATCACATCCGCCACTAACAACACTACACTGATGACCCCGGCAACAACAATTCCTCTGCTAAAAGCAAGATACACACACGCAGCAAGGATGGAAGATGCGACCAGTGCATAGAGGAGCCACTTTCTCAGGTTATCCCAGCACTTTTTCTGCATAAGTGCTTCTTTTTTCAATAACGCTTTGTCCATCATATCAATATGTGAGCTGCGGATCAAAGAAGCCAATCACTACACCAACAAAGGCAACGACAACAAGCAGTAACATCACCTTGAGCGGAGACATCTTCTTTTTCGAAATCAGATACCAGCAAAGCAACACAAAGATTGCGGTAAGTCCCTTGGGCAATACGGAATTGATCTGCTGGTTCAGATCGAGAAATACTTCCCCAGTATCAGGATTTGTCATCTGGAAAACCGTTTTGACATCAACCCAGGTAGCCGCAACAGCACCTATGACCATACTGCCAAGCATCATGATCGATTCACGCAATGCCTGTGATTTTTCACCCGTCAAAAACTCTACTGCCTTACCACCAAGTTCGTAGCCCTTAAAGTAGAGCAGTCTCATACCAAACGTCACTACAAGGTTCCATGCCACAATGTAGAAAATTGCACCAACTGGTGAACCACCAGAGGAAAGCCCGAGGGCAATACCAAGTAACAATGGAATCAATACACCAACAACCAGAGAGTCACCAATACCTGCAATCGGGCCCATAAGACCAGCGCGAAGACTGTTAATCGTCTCACCATCCATGTTCTCACCATTGGCACGCGCTTCTTCAAGACCTGCCGTCACACCAATGATAACTGAACCAAGCTGTGGTTCGGTATTGAAGAATGCTGTATATGTCTGCAAAGCATCCTTCTGTTCTTCTTTTGTATCATAAAGATCTTCTACAATTGGCAACATGGCACAAAGATAACCAAATGTCTGCATATGTTCCTGAGAGAAACATGTCAGATGCCCATAATACCAGTTCCAGAATGACTTATTCAGCGCTTTCTTAGAAATCTTTTTCATGATCAGATATCCTCCTCATCGTCATCAGATGCGCCAGCCGCTGCTGGTTTGATAGTTTTGATTTCATAGTTCATGAAGGCAAACATGGAAGCGATAATCGTTGCGACAACAAGGTTGATGCCAAGAGCTGCCGCAAGAGCAAAACCAACAAAGAATGGAATAAAATCTGTTGCTTTGGAAATGATCTGCTTTAACAAAATGGCAATACCAACACAAGGAAGAAGACTGCCGACTGTGAAAATTGTCTTCATAGCAAGACCATCCATTGGTAATACCGTCTTAATGGTATCGACCATACCTGCACCCATCAGGCAGATAATGAATGTCGGCAGGAAAGAGCAGACAATATGAGAAATCCATGGCAAGACCATATCCACAACATAGAGCTGATGGAGATTGCCATCTTCGACTGCTTTCCAGCCAATATGCTGCCAGATGAGATTCATTGTAGCTGTTCCATAGAAGAGCACTGTACCAAGAGTACCAACCATTGCACCAAATGAAGTCGCAAGACCAATACCATCCGCATCTGCCGCATCCATTCCATAAGACTTCAAGGCAATCATCGCAAGAGGAATACCGATATAACTAACGGCACGTACGTCCGCAGAAACTGTTCCACCAGGTGTAACAAGGGCAATGTATAACAGCTGCATCGCAGCACCAACAAGTATTCCCGTCCTTACATCACCAAGAATAATTCCGCACACCAGACCGCCAACAAGTGGTCTTCCAAGAGTATAATTACCTACCGCTGAACCACCCATACCAGGCATACTGGCAAGGCAGGCAAACAATCCAAGTAACGCCGCCTGAATAACACTGATTTCCATGTTCATTCCTCCCTATCCATCAGTAACCAAACTGAGATCTGAATTTTTCCCAATTGCCGATTCCTTCATCAGGAATCAGTCTGAACTCCACTTCATAACCAGCCTTATACATTTCTTCAATAGCTTCCGCTTCTTCCTTTGTAACAGACTGGTTATTTCCAAGTTTCACAGATCCTGGTCTGTCATTGCATGGTCCAATTACCACCTTTTTCAAACCACAATCGAACTTCTGATCCACAAGAATTTTCTTCATATCCACCGGATTCTTTGTGATCAGGAAATACCTTGTATCTGAATCAAGAACCTTTTGGCACTTCTTCTGCCAGTCCTCCATTGTCCAGATAAATGTCTTCTTGCCGCTGGCACTCTTATAAGCAGCCTTCAATACAGAATTTGTAGCAGCCGCATCATTGACTGCCACAATGCCATCACAAGGGTACTCCAGCGCCCATCTTGTGCATGTCTGTCCGTGGATCATCCTGTCATCCACACGAATAAATGATACTGACATTGTTTTCTCCTCCTTTACTTAAATGTCATCTTCTTCATTGTCTTTGACAACGAATTCCCGTATTGCTTCACCTGCTTCATGCAGGATATTGCCTTTAGCATTCTCTACACCATTGTCCTTGCTTAAAGCAGTTGTCAGTGCCATTGCAAGGTTCATCCCACCAAGAACTACCGTCTTCTCAAGAAGACCCTTTTCAACAAGGCAATTGACAGCTGTAGTCAGTGGTGAACCACCAATGAGATCACCCAGCACAATGATTTCATCATCTTCATGTATGCTTTGTGTAAGTTTTTTAAAACGTTCACCAAAAGAGGCAACATCCTCTCCGTTTTTTAATCCGATACATAAGATGTCATCACGCTCCCCAACAAACATCTTCAATGTATCGCCAAGGCCTTCCGCAAACCCACCATGTGACACAAGAATTTCATATGTACTCATTCCCAGCACCTTCCCTTCTTTTGAATACGGTTACATTTTAGGAAAAGTGCCAAACGCAGTAATGTGTATTTTGTCAGCTCTTTATTTGACGGATGTCACATGTTAAATGACATTTGTCATGACATGCCCAATTCCGCTTTTCTTTTGATCTTCCATCACTATACTGAAGGCATAAACCAAAAATCCGGCGGAATTCCCCTTTCTATCTGACATACCGCCTGTCACATATATGCCCAGAAACGGGCATTTTTTAATGTAAAAAAAGGATTCTGCTCATCTCACAAAATCCTTCACCTTTCCGGGTAATTCTGGTCTTGTCTTATGATTCATACACTTTGCCATCCAGCAAAGTACATCACAAGTTCTTTTTACATGCTGTTCGTCTTTTCCAAAGATGACATTACCACCATGTTCATGAAGAATGAACATATCTGCCATCGCCAGTAATTCATCTATTGCAACAATATGATTTTTCTCATCATTTCTGCTGAAATGCAACACTGCACAGGGAAGAAATGCAAACTTCCTTGAAGCGCTGCGCATCAGTCTTGTCACAAACGCAGTCACATTCTCATCAGCCCTGCCATAATACAATGGGCAAAGGATGAGCATTCCTCCAATTTCATTTGCTTTGTCCGCTATACAGTTGACATCATCTTCATATACACACCGGTTTCTTCTGTTACACTTGCCACAGGCAATGCATCCCTGCACAGTATCATATAGATAAATCCACTCCACCTGTGTTCCTTTTTCTCTCATCACTTCCAGTACAACATCTTTCACCCATGATCTGCCATATCCATCAATCACAAGAACCTTCTTGCCGTTTTCAAAAATATTTTGCATTTCCATAACTTTATGTTATCATATTTAGGCATTGATGAGTGCTTAGCTCAGTTGGGAGAGCACTTCCTTGACGTGGAAGGGGTCATGGGTTCGAGTCCCTTAGCGCTCACCATTCAGTCAGCAAACCGCTTAAACAAGCGGTTTTTTGTTTATCTAAACCCCAGCAGAATACTCCCACCTCTACAGGTGGTGAGATGAATGCTGGTTTTTTATTTTCTATAGGAAAAGTAGAAATGTCTATAGCTGTCTGCTATAATATCAGTATAGATAATATATATCTGTTAGAAAGGAGGAACGCTATGTATCTCACTGTAAAGCAGCAGCTTAACCATCTTTCCAAAGCAGATTTTGAAACGTTAAGGGAACTCTCTCATATTGCCAAAAGCCTTATGAATCAGGCTATCTATAATGTACGGCAATACTATTTCGCTGAAAAGAAG
>CASEPS010000005.1:0-333 GCA_949289855.1 uncultured Erysipelotrichaceae bacterium | reverse complement strand
ACGAGAAGAATTATGCCCTTCTGAAATCATCTGAAAACTACAGACTTCTCAATTCCAATATGGCACAGCAGATACTGAAAGAAGCAGATGGCTGTTTCAAATCATTCTTCGGTTTACTGAATAAGGCTGAAAATGGTGAATATGATCGTGAGAAATGTAAATTGCCACATTATCTGCCGAAAGATGGCTTTACAACACTTGTCATTGGTTTTGTAAGACTGAATGGCAATCAGCTGATTCTGCCATTCTCCAATACCTTCAGGAAAACACACAAACCTGTCAGGATTACACTTCCACCGATACTGTCTGACAAAAAAATCAGGGAAATACGTA